>JADIMR010000077.1 GCA_017694565.1 Candidatus Enterocola intestinipullorum
TAGCAAAAGAGGGTCGGGAAATATTTCCCGACCCTCTTTTGCTATGAAAACTCTTACTTACTCTTTATTTGACATCTTATTTGCCAATTTTGTCGTTGTCGTGTTTTTCGCGTTTGTCAAACAAACGGTCGAAAAGTTCAACGTCATCTTTTCCTTTATATGTTACTACGTAATACATGGTTTCTAAATTTTAACTGTTAATACTTGCAACTGTCCAATAGTTTTGATTTCTAAGGCTATTTTCCGATTGACTGCCTTGCGGTCAATTCTTTTGCGCTTTTGAGCGTTGCTGCATAACTTGTCTTTTCATTTTAACCTCCATTTCTTCATTAATGCCTGCCGTTGTTGGCGGCTATGCCGTTATAATGAATATGAATGTCGTTGTCCTTGATTGACATTGCAAATATAGTGCCAAGTGCCGGATTATTCCAATTATGTACCGCAAACTTCCAAGGTTTGCGGGATTTCGTAACATTCCGGTATCTGTTTTGTAATGTGTTTGTAACCGAACCGCATTCAGGGTCTTTATAACCGGGGTGGGTGCTTGCCTGCGTAATTTGTATCCGTAATACATTCATGAATGGCAAGGCAATCATTATTTATTTAATGATTAAGGCGAGGCATTTGGTCGGTATATTGATTTTGCATTATCTTTGCAGAAGATAAGCTGCACTTGACAAAGTCCATTTCGAGCAAGCCCGATGTCCTTTGTTCTCGTTTGCATTATCTTTGCAGAAGATAAGGGCGGGTGTGCCGGCTCTTGATTTGTTTTTATTATTTACGGCTATGGTTTTGCTGCCGCCTGCCTGCGGCGCGAATTAAAAGGGAATCATGTGCGAATCATGGACAGTCCCGCTGCTGTAACGCTTGTAAATGGTATTCCACTCTTTGCCACTGGTTAAAAAACCGGGAAGGCGGAATCCATGACTCTCTCTTGTAACAGGGAGTCCGAGCGAAGTCAGAAGACCTGCCACGGCCCGGTTTTTCCGAAGGACTTTCGAGGATTAAAGTCGCGAGATGATGCTTGTTACGCTTTTGAGGCGTATCGCAAATTTATTCTTGAATTTTTTTGATTTCATATCGGAAGTCGCGGAAAAACGTTTTTCGTGACTTTTTTATTTTATGGAAATGAAAAAATACCGGATTTTACCGCTTTGTGCGCTGCTTTCGTTGATTTTTGCATCGTGCCGTGAGGATTACGTGGTTATTCCTCCCGAAGAAACAGTTGTGGACGAAGGCGATCCCGAGGCCTCAATAGTGGGTTTTTATTTGTTGAATGAGGGAAACATGGGAACAAACAAAGCATCGTTGGACTATTATGATTACACTAACGGAGTTTATTCAGTGAATATTTTCCCTTCACGCAATCCTAATGTTACCAAGGAATTAGGCGATGTGGGCAATGATTTGCAGATTTACGGGGGGCGTTTGTATGCCGTGATAAATTGTTCGAATCTTGTAGAAGTGATGACTGCCGACTCTGCCAAGCATATAGGCATGGTGGATATACCAAATTGCCGGTACGTGGCTTTTTACAAGGACAAGGCTTACGTGTCCTCGTATGCCGGACCGGTGGAGATTGGCAATATGCAGTTGGGATACGTCGCCGAGATAGATACTGCCACATTGTCAGTTACCAGGCGGTGTACGGTGGGGTACAATCCGGAACAGATGGTGGTGCTGGATGGCAGCAAGACTCCTGACGGCAAGCCCAAGCTCTATGTGGCCAACAGCGGCGGATATAATCCTCCGGATTATGACAATACGGTTTCTGTGATAGATTTGGAAAGCTTTACCGAAGAAAAGAAAATTACCGTGGCGAAAAATATCCATAGGATGCAAGCGGACGGGTACGGGGATATTTATATTACAAGCCGTGGCGATTACTATGAGGACAAATCCAATCTTTATTGCCTTGATCCCCGTAGCGGGACGGTTAAGAAGACCTTTGACATTCCGGCCACAAATATATGTATAGACGGTGATTCCCTTTATATAGCGGCATGGGAAACCGATAATTTTTCCGGCGAACAAAAAATATCCTATGCAATAGTGGATGTGTCGGACGAAAAAGTAGTGTCCACGTCGCTTATCAAGGATGCGACGACAATAAACATTCCTTATTGCATTGCAGTTAATCCTGATACGAAGGAATTCATAATCACTGATTCCGGAGATTATGTTTCCCCCGGGGTATTGTATTATTTCAATGCCGACGGCACTTTGAAATGGAAACAGGCTACCGGCGACGTCCCCGGGCACATTGTGTTCTTCTGCCGAAGTAAAAACGCTGATTAGTGGATAGTGAATAGTTTTATTATAATAACATCATGAAAAAATTTTTACTTTCAGTCGCAACCGCATTGTCTTGCATGGCATTGCAGGCACAGGAAGCGACGTACAATGTTTCCCTTACCGTACCTTTCGGGGACGAGGTTTTTATGGGGGCGAAGACGAAGCATTTTGTTCCGTTCACGGAGCATGACCCGGTTGAAGTGGAGAATAACGAGGCGGAAGGGAAATCCGTTTACCGTTACGACCTTCCAAATGGAAGCGGTTACAGTTTCAAAGTGTCTTCTACTGCCCAAACTGTATCGGCATACAAAAACCATGTGTCGTACGCACAAAAATTTACAGTGAATGCTTCCACTGACATGGAATTGGACCTGACGGGCAATGACGACAGCGGTAACCCTTATCTTAATGTAGCAGGCGGCGAAGTAAAATCTTACGTGAACCGCGATTTGCAGGCCAACAATACCTACAATGTCGCGGATATATATGTGAACGGCTCTTATTCGGGCTATAATAAATTAGAAGCAGGAGAAACTTTCCAAATAGTGAATTTGCGCAATTGGGAAATCGTGGACAATGTCGTGAACAATTATTTTATCGAGCCGGATTATCATTACGAGGTTCTTGATGAAAATTTCGAACCGTCGCAGTCGGTCATAAGCATTGATGGAAACGGAGTAGTTACCGCTAAGTCGGCAGGCACCGCGTTCGTGCTGGTAACCTACGATGCCCTCAAAGCTCCCGGACAGGCTGGCGGAGCTGATATTTTCAGTTCGATTTGGGCGGAAAACACAGGACTCATGGTTTTTGCGGTCGACGCCCCCGAAACTGGTATCGTGCCCAATATCACTATCAACGAGGAAACCAATACGGACGAAACACAAAAAGCGTGCACGGTAAACGTGGACAGCGAATTGGACGTGTTTTATTATACGCAAAATGAAAACGGCTACAAGTATGTATTTTCCCCGTCCAATGTTACGAAAGTTGAGATAGCCAACCCGGTAGTGGACAAGCAATCGAACACCGTGGCTTACAATCCATTCAAGGAAGTTGCCGCGCAAGGCGGCAGTTACGAACTTATACTGACCGAAGGACGCAATATAGTGAAACTGTCCAATGCTTCCGGAAGCGAATATTACGTGCTGAAAGCAAAACGAGCGGAGGTTTCCGTCAGCCCGCAAAAAGATTTTTACGAAACAGGGGACGAGGTTACGGTAACATTCGACAATATATTCCATCCTGTAAACAAACTTGCAGGAGTGTACAACATGCACGCACAAATGGAATATACGGACAAGCAGGACGGAAAAACAGTTTCGGCTTCGCGCATACAATATAATTTCGCCGCAAACGAAAAAGCGCGGACCATTACTTTTACGATAGGAGAAACGGACGGTGATGAATATGTGTTGCACGGAGGCGTGATACGTTGTACCATGTTCGGTAATCCATACGGCGGACACAGGGAAATAACGTATGAAAACGGTATTGCCCCCAATCTGTCAGCTGCCAACCGCAATGCAGTGTTCGGTGCGTTGCCTGACATAATCCTGCCGATGCGGGGTTCGTATGACGTGAAGATGATTGCGGAGCAGGGGGATGTGGTATTGGATTTGTCGAAGGCTGTGAACAGCGATGACAACAGTGCCGTTTCATACGACGGTAACGGTTGTTGGGACAGATGTTATGAAGTGTCGGACAATCTTGGAGTCGTGTCGCAGATTTTCTCTTTCGCACATTATGCCGATGATTCGTGGGGCGCGTATTATTCGGGGTATGTCCCCGCAAACAATGGCGACGACACCGATTATACCGCCGAGGGCTGGTATGGTTCGCATGAATGGGGCAACATGGCCGGAGGAGGTGTGGAATCTGCCGGTGAATACGGCATTTATGAGGATGCCGCCGGCAATGCCGTGGCAGGAAAAGGTTTGCCTTACATGGTTCTGTACGGTTCTTCCATGCCCGAAACCCCCGATGGAACCGCATATATAGGAATGAGCGGCAAGACGGTTTTGCCAAAAGGTGTTTACATTGCCATGAACCCTCTTGCGTATTACAGCATAATGAACGGAGACGGATTCAACCAACCATTCGACGAGGACGGGGACTTCTTTGACTTGATCGCTGTCGGTTTCGATGCCGACGGCAATGAAACAGGCAGGGCGGCCATGCGTCTTGCGGAGTACGATTCTTCGAAAGGCGGTTTGGTAATGCAGGACGGTTGGCGTTGGTTCGACCTGTCCGCGCTCGGAGAGGTGAACGGAATCGATTTCTGTTTCAACGGTTCGGATTATTCCGAATGGGGTTTGAATACTCCTTGCTATGTTGATTTGGACAAGTTGGTCGTAACTCCCGCGCAGTCTTCGGACGTAATCGTAACCGAAGCCTTGCAACAGGTAGTGAGAGTCCGCTCGATCCTTTACAATGTTCCGGCAAATTCCTGTGTTTACGTTTATTCAATCGGAGGAGCATTGTTATGCAGCCTTGAAAATGTTGAGGGCGAAGTAGTATTGCCGAGGACCGGTCCTGCCATGATAATCAAGGTCGTTTCGGCACAAGGAGTGCAGACGTTGAGATAATACGGGACTGCAATCCGGAAGAAGTGCTTTAATTGGGGTTCGACTCCTTTTAAAGCACTTTTTCATTTGCGGTATATGCAAAAAAAGGGCGTATGGGAATATATACCGTGTACCGTGATTTTTTCCATGCTACCGGTAGCTAAAAAAATATTATTTTATCTATGTGTAGTGTTTAAAAAATAGTAACTTTGCGCCGTATTTTTGATATTTATACATAATTTGTTTATGGCAGATGTTATAAAATTAAAGAAAGGCTTGGACATTAAGCTCGACGGAGAAGCTGAAAAAGCCTATCGAGACGCATCTACCCCCGAAACCATTGCTTTGGTGCCGGACGACTTTTACGGAGTGGTGCCGAAACCCATGCTCAAACCGGGGGATGCAGTGAAAGTCGGAACCGTAGTGTTCGTCGACAAACGCCACCCCGATTTGAAAGTGGTTTCACCCGTCAGCGGGGAAGTGGCGGCTATAAACAGGGGAGACAGACGCAAAATTCTGGAAATCGTGATTAAAAACGATGGAAAGATGACGGCGGAAACTCTGAAACCTGTCAGTGGCGCGGCTTCGGCCGAAGATGTAAAACAATTGCTTTCGGATGCTGGAATGTTCGCATTTTTCAAACAACGTCCTTACGACGTGGCGATAGATCCGGCTGATACGCCGAAGGCAATTTTTGTTTCCACTTTCGACAATGCGCCTCTTGCTCCCGATTACGATTTCATTTTCGCGGACGAAGTAAAAAACATACAGTCCGCAATAGACGTATTGGGAAAAATCGCGCCGGTTTATGTGGGTGTAAGTAAGAAAAGCGGAATTTTCAAATCCCTGAAAAACGCCAATGTTACCGTATTTGACGGCAAGTACCCCGCTTGCAACGTCGGAGTGCAGATCAACCACACCAATCCCATCAACAAAGGCGAGATTGTATGGACAATCGGTTTGCAGGAACTGGCTTACATTGGACGCTATGCCAACGGCAAGTTGGATTTCTCCAAATCCGTGGCGATTACCGGTCCGGAAGTAAAAACCCCGTCATATTACAAATTGGTCCTCGGCCAGCCATTGGCTGAAATTGTCAAAAATAACGAAATAGACTCCGATCCCGTGAGGGTGGTTGCGGGCAATCCCTTGTCCGGCCACCAGATTGAAACCGAGTCGTGGCTGCCTCCGTTCTGCAACCAGATTACTATCTTGCGTGACGGAAGCGACATCCATGAATTCATAGGCTGGATGATGCCGCGTTTCGACAAATTCAGCCTAAACAGGTCGTTTTTGACCAAGTTCTTCACGACCATCAATCCCGATAAGACATTCAACGCGGATACCCGCATAATGGGAGGCCACAGGAATATGATAATGTCCGGCGAATACGACAAAGTGTTCCCCATGGACATTTATCCCGAATACCTTATAAAAGCCATTATAGCAGGCAATATCGACAAGATGGAAGCTCTCGGCATCTACGAGGTCGCTCCCGAAGATTTCGCGGCAGCGGAATTCGCATGTTCTTCCAAAATGGAATTGCAGAGAATCGTGCGCGAAGGTCTGGATATGTTGCGTAAAGAAATGAGTTAAAAAGAAAAACAGCATTAATTATATGAAGTCGTTAAGAAATTTGCTCGATAAGATGAAGCCGACCTTTGAAAAGGGCGGTAAATTATCGATGTTCAGGTCTGTCTTTGAAGGCTTTGAATCGTTCTTGTACGTGCCGAACGAAACTTCGCGCCGTATGGGAGCCCAGATACACGACGCTGTGGATTCCAAACGTATCATGATTATGGTGGTAATCGCATTGGTTCCCGCCATGCTCTTCGGTATGTACAACGTCGGATATCAGCATTTCTTGGCCATAGGACAGTTGGAAACCGCAGGCTTTTGGGCCATTTTCGGTTACGGTTTCCTTGCAGTGTTGCCCAAGTTGATAGTTTCATACCTTGTCGGTTTGGGTATCGAATTTACCGTGGCCCAGTTCAAGGGTGAAGAAATCCACGAAGGTTTCCTTGTTACAGGTTTCCTTATCCCGTTGATTGTCCCCGTTGATTGCCCCTTGTGGATATTGGCAATCGCTACGGCTTTCGCAGTGGTGTTCGCCAAGGAAATTTTCGGCGGGACGGGTATGAACATATTTAATGTGGCCTTGATTACCCGTGCGTTCCTTTTCTTCGCATATCCGTCCAAAATGTCCGGCGATGCGGTTTGGGTACGTACCGATTCAGTTTGTGGCATAGGCGACGGCAAATTGGTAGATGCTTTCTCCGGAGCAACCCCCCTCGGGCAGATCGCTTCGTCGACAGCCGACACCATGCCGCAGTTGATGGGAGTAAACGGACAGCCCATCACATATTTGGATGCCATATTCGGTTTCATTCCGGGTTCAATCGGTGAGACCAGCATAATCGCAATCGCCCTCGGTGCGTTGCTTTTGCTCGTTACCGGCATAGCCAGTTGGAAAACCATGTTGTCGATTTTCGTCGGCGGCGGTTTGATGGCGTTCATCTTCAACATCAGCGGAATGCAAACTCCTGCTGCTACCACGCCTTGGTATTGGCATTTGGTACTCGGCGGTTTCGCTTTCGGTGCCGTATTCATGGCTACCGACCCCGTTACTTCCGCACGTACCGAAACCGGTAAATACATCTACGGATTCTTCATCGGCGCAATGGCGATAATAATCAGGGTATTGAACCCCGGTTATCCCGAAGGCATGATGTTGGCTATCCTGCTAATGAACGTGTTTGCGCCGCTCATCGACTATTTCGTGGTACAACGCAATATTTCGAAACGTGCCAAACGTATTGCTAAAACCGTAGACAACAAATAAACGACAAGAACTATGAATACCAATAGTAATACATATACGATTGTTTACGCTTCGATAGTCGTGGTTTTGGTCGCTTTCCTGCTCGCTTTCGTTTCGAGCGTGCTGAAAGAGAGGCAAAACGCGAATGTTGAACTCGATACCAAGAAACAGATATTGAGTTCGCTCAATGTGGATTTCGAAAACGCCGATCCGGCCGCCTTGTATGAAGAGATTATCAAGGAAGACATGATCATCAACAGTCTCGGCGATACTTTGGCCAAGGAGGGCGGCTTCTACGTAAAGGTAGCCGATGAAAACGCCAAAGACAAGCTTGAAGACAGGCAGCTTCCTGTTTTTGTGGCAAATGTGGACGGTGCGACCAAATACGTATTGCCCGTGAGGGGTAACGGTTTGTGGGGACCGATTTGGGGCTATGTGGCATTGGACGACGACAAGAACACCATTTTTGGCGTTTATTTTTCGCATCAAGGCGAAACCCCGGGCCTGGGTGCGGAAATTGCCCACGAAAAGTTCAAGAAACCTTTCCATGGCAAACACATAATGCGTAATGGCGAATTTGCTTCCGTGCGCGTGGTAAAACCCGGAAAATCCGATCCCAATGCAGAATATGTGGACGGCTTGTCGGGCGGTACCATGACATCGCAGGGCGTTGATGCCATGTTGATGGACGGTTTGTCTCAATATGTAGTATTCTTAAAGAAATAAGGAGGACGCAATCATGTCAAATAATAAAGAAGCATTTCTGACGCCGCTCAACAGGAACAATCCTGTAACAGTGCAAATCCTCGGTATTTGCTCGAGTCTTGCTGTAACGGCGCAATTGGAACCGGCTTTGGTAATGGGCCTTTCGGTTACGATAATCGTGGCACTGTCCAACGTGGTGATTTCGTTGTTGCGCAATACCATTCCCGTCCGCATCCGTATCATCGTGCAACTTTTGGTTTGCGCCGCTCTTGTAACGATAGTTTCCGAAATACTTAAAGCTTACGCATACGATGTCAGCGTGCAATTGTCCGTTTATGTCGGTCTTATTATCACGAACTGTATTCTTATGGGACGTTTGGAAGCTTTTGCAATGGCTAACAAACCTTGGGCTTCGTTCCTCGATGGTCTCGGCAACGGTTTCGGTTATGCAATTATATTGGTAATAATCGCTTTCATCCGTGAACTTCTGGGTTCCGGCAACCTTTTCGGCATACCGGTTATTCCTCAAAGTTTTTATGATTTCGGTTATCTCAACTGCGGTTTGATGTTGATGGCTCCGATGGCACTTATCATCATAGGCTGCATAATCTGGGTTCAAAGGGCCAAATATCCCGATTTGGATTAATATTAAACAGTAAAGCGAATTTTCTATGGAACACGCATTAAGTTTATTCGTCCGCTCGATTTTCGTGGACAACATGATATTTGCCCAGTTCCTCGGCATGTGCTCCTATCTTGCAGTGTCGAAGAACGTGAAGACCTCTTTCGGCCTCGGCATAGCCGTTACGTTCGTGCTGGTCGCGACATTGCCTATCAACTACCTGTTGCAGGTGCATGTGTTGCAGCCCGGCGGCATTTTCGGCGACATGGATCTGACCTTCCTCAGCTTCATCTTGTTCATTGCCGTGATTGCGGCATTCACGCAGTTGGTGGAAATGGTTGTTGAAAGGTTCTCTCCTTCTTTGTATTCCGCGCTTGGTATTTTCCTGCCGCTTATAGCAGTGAACTGCGCTATCTTGGGCGGTTCGTTGTTCATGCAGCAGCGTATAAATTATTCTCCCGACGACACCCGCGCGATCCTTTCCGTATGGGATTCGATAGTTTACGCCTTGGGTGCCGGTTTGGGTTGGATGATGTCTATCGTGGCGTTGTCCGCCATTCGCGAAAAGATGGAGTTCTCAAATGTACCCAAGCCCTTGCAGGGTCTCGGCATAGTATTTATCACTACCGGTCTCATGGCTATGGCGTTCATGTGTTTCTCAGGATTGAAAATTTAAACAGTAAAAACTTTCAACAATGGATATAATGTTCATAGGGGCGAGCGTCGGAGTATTCCTTGTGGTAATACTGCTTCTCGTGGTGTTGCTTTTGGTTGCCAAACGCTATCTCATGCCCTCAGGTCCGGTCAAGGTTACCATAAACGGAGATAATACTGTGGAAGTGGATTCGGGCAGCAGCTTGTTGTCGGCTTTGTCGGCCAAGGGAATTTTCCTTCCGTCCGCATGCGGCGGCAAGGGTTCGTGCGGCCAATGCCGTTGCCAAGTGCTTTCCGGTGGCGGGGAGATATTGCCTACCGAAACCGTACATTTCACACGCAAACAAATGAAAGACAACTGGCGTCTCGGTTGCCAGGTAAAGGTCAAGAATCCTTTGGAAATAAAAGTCCCCGAATCTGTTCTTGGTGTCAAGGAATACGAGTGCGAGGTTGTTTCCAACAAGAACGTGGCTACATTCATCAAGGAGTTCATTGTCGCCCTTCCAAAAGGGGAACACATGGACTTTATTCCCGGTAGCTACGCGCAAATAAAGATACCTACGTTCTCGATGGACTACGACAAGGATATAGACAAGTCGATGATTGGCGACGAGTATTTGCCCGCTTGGCAGAAATTCGGATTGTTCACGCTTAAATGCACGAACACCGAACCTACCATCCGTGCATATTCGATGGCCAACTATCCTGCCGAAGGAGACAGGTTCATGCTTACCGTGCGTATAGCAACTCCTCCTTTCGACAAGGTTAACGGCGGATTCCTGCCTGTAAGTCCCGGTATAGCTTCTTCTTACATCTTTACGTTGAAGCCCGGAGACAAGGTGATAATGAGCGGTCCTTACGGAGACTTCCATCCCAACTTCGATTCCAAGGCGGAGATGATTTGGGTAGGCGGTGGTGCAGGTATGGCTCCCTTGCGTGCACAGATTATGCACATGACAAAAACCTTGAATACCCGCGACAGGGAAATGCACTATTTCTATGGCGCACGTGCGCTTAACGAAGTGTTCTACTTGGACGACTTCCTCGGATTGGAAAAGGAATTCTCCAATTTCCACTTCCATCTGGCACTTGACCGTCCTGACCCCGCTGCGGATGCTGCAGGCGTGAAGTATACCCCGGGATTCGTGCATCAAGTAATGTACGACACGTATTTGAAGTTCCACGATGCCCCCGAAGACATCGAATACTACATGTGCGGTCCCGGCCCGATGTCGGCTGCCGTGGTTTCCATGCTTGACAGTCTCGGCGTAGATCCCGAAAGCATACGTTACGACAACTTCGGCGGATAAGGATTATTCCTTTCCTTAATAAATATGAAGCAGTTGCCTTATACAAGGCAGCTGCTTTTTAGTTTGGCAGATGCCCAATATAGGATGCGGCTCGGCATAGTTAAATTGAAAACGAAGTTTTCATTTGCCTCTGCTCTCGCCTTTCACTATATTTACATAATATAGGATGCGGCTCGGCATAGTCAAATTGAAAACGAAGTTTTCATTTGCCTCTGCTCTCGCCTTTCACTATATTTACATAATATAGGATGCGGCTCGGCATAGTCAAATTGAAAATGAAGTTTTCATTTGCCTCTGCTCTCGCCTTTAACTATATTTGCTATATGCAAGCGAACGAAAACCAAATTCATTTGCTGGCGGATGTGATTCCCCCCGCGCCGGCTTCGCCCTTTTATACTTATCTTGCTGATGGATTTGGCACGGACAAATTGCGTCCCGGTTGTGCCGTGAAGGTCCAACTCGGTCAGCGTATGGTTTCCGGCATCGTGCTGCGTGTTTATCGTGGCAGTTTGAACCCGGACATCGAATATCGCGAAATCCACGAGGTTTTGTATGATGCGCCGGTTTTGGGCGAGAAGAACCTTGCCTTGTGGCAGTGGGTGTCGGAATATTATCTTTGCCCTTTGGGGTCGGTAATGGTAACAGCTTTGCCGTCCGAACTGTTGTCGGGGATTTACCGGGACAAGACCGAGAAATTGTTGCGCTTGGCACCCGAAGCTGCCAATGATACGGAAGCACTCCGCACAAACTTGAAAAACCCGAAACAGTTGAAATGTTTCGAATATTTCGTTTCACAATATCCCGTTGCTGTGCGAAGTGCCGATTTGCCAATTGAAATATCGAGACATTCGCTCAAACGTCTCACTGACAACGGCATAATCCGGAAGGTTGAAGAAACGGTGCATAGGTCCAATGGTGTACAAGCAAACGAAGGTTTGAAAACGCTTACTGGCGCACAACAAAAGGCTTACGCTGAAATTCAAACTGCTTTTTCAGAGGCCAAAACCGTATTGTTGCATGGCGTGCCGGCTTCCGGCAAGACTGAAATCTACAAACAACTTATTGCCGAAACAATAGACAAAGGCGGGCAAGTTTTGTACCTTGTGCCTGAAATCATGCTCACTACGCAGCTTACCGGACGTTTGGGCAGGGTATTCGGCGACAAACTTGCGGTCGTGCATTCCATGATTCCGACTCCGCGCAAGGCGGAGGCGTTCAGGCGGGCTAAAGCGGGCGAACCTATGGTACTGATAGGGGCGAGGTCGGCGGTATTCGCTCCTTTCGACAATCTGCAATTGGTAATCGTGGACGAGGAACACGATGCTTCGTATAAGCAGGAAGACCGCCAGCCTCTATATAATTCCAAAAGCGTGGCTTTGATGGCTGCAAAAATGTGCGGCGCGCATGTACTGCTCGGTTCCGCCACACCGAGCGCGGAATCGTACTATAACTGCATGATTGGAAAATATGCCAAAGTCCGGTTGGACGAAGCATATCATAAAACCCAAAGACCGTCAATCCGCATTATAGACATGGTAGCGGAAAAACGCAAGCGCAAAGTCCGCAAGGATTTCAGTTTCGATTTGTCGGACGCTATAGAAAATACGGTGAATGCCGGCCGGCAGGTGATATTGTTCCACGGCAGACGGGGGTTCAACACTTTCACCGTGTGCGACAATTGCGGTTGGGTGCCTAAATGTCCGAATTGCGGCGTAAGTTTGGTGTACCACGACAAGCAGGAAAAGTTGAAATGCCATTATTGCGGATATACACAGAATCTTCCTGCGGAATGTCCTGATTGCGGGGGAGTGTTGCGGCGCGCAGGCAGCGGGACGGAAAAGATAGAGAAAGACTTGAGGGCGTTGATGCCGGATTTGCGGATTCTCCGTTTGGATACCGATACGTGCAAGACAATAGGATCATACCGCAGTATCCTGGACACTTTCGACAGCGGAGCGGCGGATGTGTTGGTAGGGACCCAGATGTTGGTAAAGGGTTTGGATTTTGCAAATGTCGGTTTGGTCGGTATCGTAAATGCAGACCTGTTGCTGAATTTTCCTGATTTCCGTGCGGTGGAACGCGCTTATCAGACTCTTGTACAGGTCGCAGGCCGCGGAGGGCGCAAAGGAAGTGCGGCCGAGGTGATTGTCCAGACTTCGAAACCCGATCATCCTGTGTTCGAATTGCTTTTAAACGACGGAAATGACAAGATTTTCGATTTTGTGTTGTCCGAGAGGAAATTGTTCCGTTATCCGCCCTTTTACAGGGTCGTGAACATAGAGCTGCGTCATAAGGATTTGTCGGCGTTGCGTGATATGTTACGGGATGCCGCAATAATGCTTTCGGGTGTATTCGCATCCGACGTATCTGGTCCGTTTACTCCTTACCCGTCGCGGAAAAACATGTTTTATTTGTCGCGCATAGTGTTGAAAACCGCTTGCGGCCTGCCATACCGGAAGGTAGGTACCGTTTTGGAAAACATTGCGGCAATGTTATATGCAAAATATGGCAATTCGCGGGCGCAAGTAGTGTTCGACGTAGATCCCGTATAGTAACTAACTACTCTAACCTGCGTTGTAAGCCGCATTAGCAATGCAGGATCATGATGTCATCCAATTTCGTGGTGTATTGCGGGGACAAATGCCCGTGCTCGGCACGAATATCGTAATTCTCGATGGCGAGATGCACACTGTGCCGTCCGTTCACGAGATTGATCTTGTCCACGACGGAATTCAAGCGGACTTGTTTTGCCCTGTCTTTGTTGTCAAAAAGATAGGACGGAGTGTGCTTGATACTGCTTATGTCCCATAAGACGACCCCTCCTTTTTTGTAATTGAAGTTGCCTTTTGCGTATCGGCTTCGCAAGCCTGCAAGGGTCATGGACACGATTTCCCCGCTGTCCTGTGTAGGATATGGAAAATGTATGTTCTGGCAAATATAATGCGTCCCTGGCCCCGAAAGGAAACGGCTTGTATGTGCAAAAACCGTGATTTGGGAACATACGCATTTCTGTTTGCGCAGTTTTTCGGCAGCCTTGGCAGCGAATCCGGCAATGGAAGATTCCAATTCGTGTTTGTCCGATATGCCGCTTCCGGAAAAGCTGCGTGATACGCAGATGCTTTTATTATGCGGCAGCTCTGAAATATCCAAACAGCTTATGCCGTTAAGCTCCCGCCATGTGTTATATACGTTTATATTGAACATGCGGCGTATCTTGTCGCCATCTGCGGCGGCAAAGCCGGCCGCAGTGAAAAAACCGGCTTTTTCCATTTTCGGGCGTAATCTGCGACCGATGCCCCAAACCTCCCCGATCGGGGTCAATTGTAGGGCCTTGGCTCGTTTTTCTTCACTGTCGATGATACATGCGCCTTTGTATCCGGGATATTTTTTTGCAAATTCCGCCGCGATTTTTGCCAATGTTTTTGAAGGAGCCATGCCGACCGAGATAGGAAGACCGGTATATCGTTTCACCGTGTCCACGATTTTCAGGGCGTATGCTCCAAGGTCATGCAGGTCTTGCATACCGCTTAGGTCCATGAAACATTCGTCAATGGAATAAATATCAATGGACGGGCTGAATTTGGACAAGATGGACATCACCCTCGAACTCATATCCCCGTAAAGCACGTAGTTTGAAGAAAAAACGGTCACGTTGTTGCGTGCCATGAAGTCTTTGACCTTGAAATAAGGGTCTCCCATTTTCAACCCCAGTTTCTTGCTTTCATTGCTGCGTGCAATGATACAACCGTCGTTGTTTGACAGAACGACGACGGGCCTGTTTCTCAAATCGGGACGGAATACCCGTTCACACGACACGAAAAAATTATTGCAGTCGGCAAGGGCGAAAAACTGCATTTACTTGTGGAGTTTTTTGATGGCGTATGTTATTACTCCCCATATCATGAAGCTGTTTTCAGCGGTTACACGTATGGCTTTGTAATTTTCATTGGCGGGCACGAGCCATGCTTCGTCGCGCGTTTTGCCTCTTTTGAATTCCTTGACGGTAAATTCTCCATCGATATATGCCGCGACGTAATCTCCATCGCAAGCTGTAAGCGATTTGTCTATGACTACCAAATCTCCATCGGAAATTCCCGCGCCTTCCATCGAATTGCCAGAAATGCGGGCGTAAAAGGTGGATTCCCTGTGTCTTACCAAGACACGGTTGAGATCGATGGTTTCGGTTATGCGGTTTTCGGCCGGAGAGGGGAATCCGGCTTTTATTTCATCATCGGGGCAGGGCAGCTCCATCTCCGAATCCGTGTCGGCCTGCAATATTTCTAATCCTGCTTCCTTGTCCATAATTCCGTGTTTATCAGTTCGATTATTTTATCCGTATCGCCGGGTGCGAACCAATGGATATTGGTATCGCGTTTGAACCATGTCATTTGTTTTTTTGCGTAATGGCGGGTGTTGCGCTTTATAAGCCTTGCTACGTCTTCCCGGCTCGCGGTGTTGCCGTCAAAGAAATCGAACCACTCCTTATAGCCGACTGTATTCAAGGCGTTGCATTCGCGCATAGGGTATAGTTTGCGTGCCTCGTCCTCCAATCCGGCGGCAATCATCTTGTCTGTACGTATGTTTATCCGTTCGTACAGCTCTTCACGAGGCAGCTGCAAGCCTATTTTCAGAATATCGAAACCGCGTTGTTTTTTTTTGCCTGTTCGTATCTTGGAATAGGGCATACCGGTTTGCAGGCATACTTCAATTGCGTGCATTACCCGTTTGTGGTTTTTCAAATCGACTTTTGCAAAAAAGTCCGGATCAAGCAGTTTCAACATGCCCCGCAGTTTGTCTAATCCTTCCTCGGCATATATTTCCGCCACGTGCGCCCTCGTCTCCGGATCAGCTTCCGGTACGGCATCCATTCCGTTACAGACGGCATCGATATACATCATCGACCCTCCGGTCATCAGGGCAATGTCGCTTGTGTCGAACAGTTCTTCAATTACTTCTATCGCGTCTATTTCGAATTGCCCCGCGCTGTAATGTCCGGTTACGTCTTTTGTACCGATAAAAAAATGCCGCACCCCGCGAATATCATCCGGATCGGGAGCGGCAGTTCCTATTGCCATGTTACGGTATATCTGCCTTGAATCGGCCGATACTACCGGGATGTCGAAGTACCGTGCAATTTCCAATGCGCAGGCGGTTTTGCCGACGGCCGTCGGTCCGAGCAATACGCATAGGAGTTTTTTCATCTCAAATCGTTCAGTTCGTCATCGAAATTCAAATCGCTGAAACTGTCTTCGTCCAATTCATCGGCATCGAAATCCTCGTCTCCGTAGAAATTCTCATCCATGCCGGTATCGGCAGCAGTTCCGGTTTTCAAACTGCCGAAGTCTTCCATTTTGGTCTGCTCCGGAGCTTTGCCTTCGCTTTTGGTGCATACGGGAGCATCCAAATCCTTGCCGGTTACAATGTCTTTGAGTTGCATGAAAAACGCCCGGTCCGAAATAATGTCGTATACGAAAAGCAGTTTCTGCCCTTCTTCGCTTATCAGTTCGCTTAAAACCGTATCGTCCATGACATAGCTGTCTATGTCGGATGCGGTGTCCATCTCCATCAGCGTTATTTCCTGTTCCTTTTCCCAGTCGTCGTTGCAGATGAAAAACGATGTTATATTGTCTTTGGTGTAGTCCACACTATCCAATATCGCATTGTTGAGGTCTATGAATTTTGCCTCGGAATCAATTGATATTTCACGCATGAAGTCATCTGCCTCATCGGATACAAGGACGAATTTGTAAATCATTTCTGTTTAAGTTTGTTTTCTATTTCGTTTATGCTCAATCGGAATCCTTTGTCGGTTTCCATCAAGTCCTGGACGGTCTTGCAGGCATGAAGCACCGTGGCATGGGTCCTGTTTCCCAAAGAACAGCCTATGTTCGTGAGCGAGTCTTCCGTAAGTTGCTTGGCAAAATACATGGCAACTTGTCTTGCTTGCACGTATTCGCGTTTGCGAGAATTGGAAACAAGGACATTCTGCGGTATGTCGTAATAATCGCAAACTGCCTGTTTGATCGCGTCGATTGACAGGTTGTCGTTTTTCTGGACCGCCACAAGGTTGCTTATGACCCGTTTGGCAAGGTCGATATTGATGGTGCGTCCCGTCATGGTCGAATACGCCAAAAGCGAGGCTACCGTGCCTTCCAAATCGCGTATGTTGCTTTGAACGTGCTCCGCTATGTAATTCACGACGCTTTCGGGGATGCGTACACCGTCTTTTTCAATCTTTGATTGAAGTATCGCCTTACGGGTTTCGAAGTTAGGAATTTCTATCTCAACTGACAAGCCCGATTTGAATCTTGTGAGCAATCTTTCTTCCAAACCCTCCAATTCCGCAGGTTTTTTGTCGCAGGTGAGCACCAATTGCTTGCCTGCGTCGCGTAAATGGTTGAATATATGGAAAAAAGTGTGCTGCGTACCGACCCTTTTGCCTTCGCCGAACTCCTGGATAT
>JADIMR010000078.1 GCA_017694565.1 Candidatus Enterocola intestinipullorum
CGTGCGGGCACTAAAAAGTGCCAAATGAAACTAACCACTAACCTGCTACGCATGTCCTGCATTGTCTTATCCCCCGTTCAAATCGCGTTAGCGATTTGAACTGTCCCCAGAGGGTGCGGCCTTCCTTGAACGTTATGCTTTCACTACGGGTGCGAAACATTGTGCTATCAGTATGCAAGCGGCGGGCTTTTTTGCCGTGCTGTATCGGGTGCCAATTGAAACATAGTACTATCAATATTGATGATCCACTGATTGCAGCAGCGAAGCGGCTGGCAATGCACTAACTAATAGCTCCCCAATTGACGATGCTTTTTGCCCGGTTGCGCAGTTCCCTTTGCAATACTGCATTCGGGCGTTCCTCCAACATCGGGTCTTTTGCCAAAATATCCGCTGCCGCTTCCCTTGCAAGTTGCAATATCCGTCCATCGCGCGCAAGATTGGCAATATGCAAATCGAATGGCATCCCGCTCTGCAACGTTCCTTCCAAATCACCAGGGCCACGCAACTTCAAATCTGCTTCGGCAATCTCGAAACCGTCATTGGTCGCGACCATTATATCCAAGCGTTTACGTGTTTCGGCTGAAATCTTGTACCCGCTAACCAACAGGCAATACGACTGCTCCGCCCCCCTGCCGACCCGTCCGCGCAACTGGTGAAGTTGCGACAAACCGAAACGTTCGGCATTCTCGATTACCATTACCGTGGCATTTGGAACGTTCACACCGACTTCTATGACGGTAGTGGAAACCAGTATGCGGCTATGCCCCGTAACAAAACGAGCCATGTTTTCCTCTTTCTGCTTCGGAGACATCTTGCCATGCACCATTGTAATTTCATAATCCGGAAAATGCTTTTTCATATAGTCGTATCCGCCTTCCAAATTCTTCAAATCCATTTTCTCGCTCTCGCTTATAAGCGGATAGACTACATAAACCTGCCTGCCGGATTGTATCTGTTGCAATAAGAAACGGTTAAGGGAATCCCTGTGCGCGTCGTAGATGTGGCGGGTCATTACAGGCTTGCGGCCTGGCGGCAGCTCGTCTATGACCGATACGTCCAAATCCCCGTACAAAGTCATGGCAAGTGTTCTCGGTATAGGAGTTGCGGACATTACGAGGACATGCGGAGGCCTGATGTTCTTTTTCCAAAGCGCAGCCCGTTGCGCCACACCGAAACGATGCTGTTCGTCTATTATGGCCAAACCCAAGTCGCGGAATTTCACATTCTCCTCAAATACCGCATGGGTTCCCACTAATATGCCAAGGGTTCCATCTTCAAGCATTCCGGCAATCTCTTCGCGTTCGCTTTTTTTAGTAGAACCTGTAAGTAGCCTGATTTGCACTCCGAGCCCATCTATTTGCCTGCTCATGCTGTCATAATGTTGCTGCGCAAGTATTTCGGTGGGTGCGACAATGCAAGCCTGGTATCCATTGTCTATCGCCATCAACATACTGAGCAGGGCCACCATGGTCTTACCGCTACCGACATCACCTTGCAACAACCGGTTCATCTGCTTGTCGGAGCGCACATCGGCACGTATTTCCTTTAAAACTCTTTTTTGGGCATTAGTCAGTTCGAAAGGCAAATGTTTATGATAAAAATCATTGAAGAGCCTGCCTATATGCAGGAAAGGATGGTTATTGACCCTGCCTTTTGCAGCAGCCGCGCGTTTCAATATTGCCAGCTGCACGTAAAATAGTTCTTCGAACTTCAAACGGAAGCGTACCCGTTCCAAACTTCTTGCATCGGAAGGAAAATGGACTTGACGCAAACTATCATAAAGTCCCGGCAGATGGAAATGCTCCAAAAGGTATCCCGGCAAAGTCTCGAACACGTCTCCCGGCTGTATTTTCAACAATGCGGAATACACTGCTTTCATGACGGCCTTCGTATTGAGAGAGTGCTTCTTCATGTTCTCCGAAGTATTGTACAACGGCATGAAACCTTTGATATTGTTTTCGGAGACCGGTTCCAAATCAGGATGGACCATGCTATACCTGCCGGAAAAGAATTTGGGTTTGCCGAATGCCACATACGGAACTCCTGTTTTATAAGTCTGCATCAAATACGACGCCTTGTTAAAAAACACGAGGTCCATACTGTCGCGGCCGTCCGAGAATTTGGCCACAAGGCGGCTTTTACGACCCTCGCCCTGCAAGTTGAATTCCGTAATAACGCCTTTGATTTGAATATGTGCAGCCGTAGTATCGATCTCCCTTATGGTATAAAATCTGCTGCGGTCGATATATTTATACGGATAATATTGCAAAAGATCGTATATGGTGCGTATGCCCAACTCCTTTTCAAAGGATTGGGCTCTTTTTTCCCCGACACCGGGCAAAAACTTTATGCTTCCGCCATATATGTCCACCTCAAAAGACTATTTTTGCATTTATGAGGGCCTCTGCCAATTGCAAATCTTCGGCAGTGGTGATTTTAAAATTAAACCTGCTTCCTTCACTCAATTCCACCTTATTGCCAGAGGCTTCAAATACGGATGCGTCATCGGTAAACCCGGCCGACCATTCACATTCGTATGCGGCTTTCAGCATTTGCAAATCGAACACTTGCGGTGTTTGAACCGCGAACATGCCTTTACGATTCACTGAAAAGCTTGCCTTGCCGCCATCAGGCAATTTCCGCAAAGAATCCACTATGGGAACCACTGGAACTGCGGCATGGAATTTCATCGCCACTTCGCACGCCTTCCCGATGACGGACTTGTCCACAAATGGACGCACACCGTCATGAATGGCAACCAACCCGTTCCCTTTTAAAATATCAAGCGCGTTTTTTACTGAATAAAAACGCTCGCTGCCACCCGGAACTATTTCATGAGGCAAACAAAAACCGTATTCATGGCAAAGTTGACGCCAATAACCGATATGGTCTCGGGGCAATACCAAGATTATTTTGGAAAATTCATCGAACGCCCTCAACGTACGCATTATCAGAGGTTCGCCGTCCAACAACAAAAACTGTTTGGGCACCGCCGCCCCCATCCTGGTGCCGCTTCCGCCAGCCACTATTATCGCATACTTGTCCATAAAAACGCATAAATTATTTACCTGCCACCAATCTATTTCCCTGCATTCCACTTACCGTTGAGGTAGGCTGCAAGCTTGTCCTCCGAAGGGTTTTGCGCCGGATGGTAAAACCTCTCGCCTTCTGCTTCGTCCGGCATATATTGCTGACGCACGAAATGACCGTCAAAATCATGCGGATATTTATACCCTTTTGCATATTCCATATCCTTCATCAATTTTGTCGGGGCATTCCGCAAATGTAAGGGAACAGGCAAATTGCCGGTTTTCTTGACGTATGCAATCGCGCCGTCCACTGCCATGTATGCGGAATTGCTCTTTGGACTTGAAGCCAAATAAACCGTCGCCTCCGCCAATGCTATGCGTGCCTCAGGCCATCCCAATTTGTGGACCGTGTCGAAACATGCGTTCGCCATCAACAAAGCATTGGGATTTGCAAGACCGATATCTTCCGAAGCCAGAATCAATAGGCGGCGAGCTATGAACTTGGGGTCTTCTCCACCCTCGATCATCCGTGCCAACCAATAAACAGCCGCATCCGGATCACTGCCGCGCACCGATTTTATAAATGCCGAAATAATATCATAGTGCATCTCCCCTTGTTTGTCATATATTGCCGGATTTTCCTGCACCACCGAAACCACCGCGTCATTGGTTACCTCAACCTTGTCAGACGATTCCGTATTATAAAGCAATTCTATCAAATTCAACAATTTACGCGCATCTCCCCCGGAATATTGCAACATCGCCTGTGTTTGTTTGAAGTCGAATTCCTTTTGTTTAAGGTAATAATCCTGCTTTACGGCAGTCTCTGCCAGTTCCAAAAGATCTTCTTTGTCCAACGACTTCAAGACATATACCCTGCAACGAGAAAGCAACGGGGAAATGACTTCAAACGACGGATTTTCGGTTGTCGCACCAATCAAAGTTACAACCCCCTTTTCCACGGCAGCCAAAAGCGAATCCTGCTGCGACTTGCTGAAACGATGTATTTCGTCAATGAACAAGATAGGAGAAGGGGTATCGAAAAATTTTTGCTTGGCAGCCTTGTCCAACACTTCCCGAACATCTTTCACAGAGGAATTCACTGCACTCAAAATATAAAAAGCCCTGCCGGTACTTTCCGCCACTATCCTTGCAAGCGTAGTCTTCCCCACACCGGGAGGTCCCCAAAGAATGAACGAACTTACATTCCCGCTTTCGATCATCTTCCGGATTACGGCTCCCTGGCCGACCAAATGTTTCTGGCCTATGTACTCATCGAGGGACTTCGGCCTCAGCCTCTCTGCCAACGGTTGCATATATATATCAGTTTACAGGGTTCGGCATCATTATTCCATATTCTCCAAGAACAAATCACTGTGCACTTGGACAGGCATTACAATTGCGTCACGGAGCAATTATTATGCCGGTTTAATCATCTGCAAATAATAACGGATGGCCTTGAACACCGCCAACGGCGAATTTGCCGAAGTTTCGGGATTTTCCGGATTTGCGGCAACGAGAAAATCATATTTGAATGAAACATCCGTTTGCCGCGTCGATGCGGTTTTAAAACTTGCCGATGACGCGGCAGCATAAAATTCCAATTGGTAACTGTCTGCAGTTGATAGGTTCACGAGTAAATCAGCCGCATACCCGCCGAACTCCGCAAGGCTCTCTTTACGGGGACGCGAAGTAAACCTGCCGCAATCCTTTTTCGAAACAGTCAACACATTCTCCAACGGAGCGGAATCAATGGGAAACGGGGAATATATCACGAAAAAAGGAGTTTTCCCTTCTTCTTTGCACAAATTCTGTATTTTATACAGCTCTGACACGAGTGGCACGGCATCTTCCGCAGTCAATATATTTGCCGCATACAAAAACTGTATGCGCATTGCATTGTTCCAATCAACGAACTTGCGATTTGCACGCAATTTGCCATACTTCGACAAGGCCTTGGCCGATAATATTTTTTTTAACCTGCTGGACATTTTTTATACAAGGATTTTTTACTGTAAACGGTAATACTTACCCTATAAGCCGTTCGAAATCTTCCTCGCTGATGATGGGGACGCCGAGGGTCTTTGCTTTTTCCAATTTTGCTGGTCCCATGTTGTCGCCTGCTAAAACATAGGAGGTTTTGGCAGATATGCTGCCGGTATTTTTTCCTCCGTGCAGTTCGATAAGTTGTTTCAACTCGTCGCGGCTGTGGCGTTGGAAAACTCCGCTTATAACTATCGACAATCCTTTAAGTTTATCACTGCCGCCGACGTTGGCACTTTCGGGAACTGAAAATTGCAATCCGCTTTCCCGCAACCTGTTTACAAAATCGGCATTTACATCGTCCGCAAAGAACGCTATTACACTGTCGGCTATGCTTTCTCCTATTTCATCGATTGCGACCAACTGCTCTTTACCGGCATTGGCTATCGCATCTATATTTTTAAGAGCATGACACAGTTTTTTTGCAATGGTTTCGCCTACATAACGTATTCCCATTGCGAAAAGCACCCGTTCGAACGGGACTTGCTTGCTGGCTTCGATACCTTCTATTATCTTGGAAGCGGATTTTTCACCCATACGTTCTAGACAAGAAAGGTCGGAAACCTGCAACTTGTACAAATCTGCCGCATCACGTATCAGTTTTTCGCGGAACAACAAATCCACAATTTCCTCGCCTATGCCGTCTATGTTCATGGCCTTGCGCGACACGAAATGTTCCACTTTCCCTTTTATCTGCGGCAGGCATCCGCGTTCGTTGGGGCAATAATGAGCCGCATCGCCTTCCCGCCTTACTAAAACAGCCCCGCATTCCGGACATACGGTCGCGAACTTTACTTTCCCGGCACCTGGCCTGCGTTGCGACTTGTCTACTCCCGTTATTTTAGGAATAATCTCCCCACCTTTTTCCACGAAAACGAAATCATCATAATGCAAGTCCAACTCATCCATGACATCCGCATTATGCAACGTCGCCCGTTTCACCACAGTGCCCGAAAGCTGCACGGGAGCAAGATTCGCCACGGGAGTTACCACGCCTGTCCTGCCTACTTGGAAATCCACGGAAAGCAACTGCGTACATGCCTGCTCAGCCTGGAATTTATAGGCTATCGCCCAACGAGGCGTTTTAGCGGTGTACCCCAACTCCTCTTGGTATTGTAAAGAATTTACTTTTATCACTATGCCGTCGGTAGCGAAAGGCAAATTCTTACGTTCCGTATCCCAGTAAGATATGAAATCGTAAACTTCTTTGAGCGAAGAACAAAGTTTTATCGCATCGGAAATCTTGAAGCCGTAAGTTTTTGCTGCCATTAGATTACCGTAATGCGTATCCGATGGCAACTGCTCTCCCAACATATAATACAGATATGAATCCAAGTTACGTTTTGCGACCTCTGCCGGGCTTTGTAACTTTATCGTGCCGGAAGTGGCGTTACGTGGATTAGCAAACAAGTTCTCCTCCTGACGCGCCCGCTCCTCGTTAAGCCTGTCGAATACCGCCCACGGCATCAGCATTTCACCACGCATCTCGAATTCGGACGGATAATCGCCGTGCAGGATCAAAGGAATCGACCGTATGGTACGTACATTGGCCGTTATGTCATCTCCCTTGACCCCGTCTCCGCGTGTGAGAGCCCTTTGCAAACGTCCATCCACGTATGTCAGGGAAACCGATACTCCGTCATATTTCAGTTCGGCGACCAACTCCACATCGGCAGTTCCCAAAGCCGAACAAACCCTGTTATAAAAATCCGCGACCTCTTCCGCAGAATATGTATTGGCAAGGGACAACATCGGATATTTATGGGGATATTGCGTGAAACCGCCGTCCAGATCGCTTCCCACCCTTTGTGTCGGAGAATCAGGATCGAAATATTGGGGATTTTCATCTTCCAAACGTTTCAACTCGGACAGCATCTTGTCGAACTCATAATCACTGATTTCGGGTTGCGACAATACATAATACTGATAATTATGATGCGCAAGTTCTTTCCGCAACGATATTATTTGGTCTTCTACGGTATTCAATTTATTGTCGGTTTTAATGTCGTAATATGATATTGCAATTACGGTTTATCATTTACAAATATAGTGAAAGGCGAGAGAAAAGCATATCAAGTTTACTTGAATATGCTTTGCCGAGCCGCATCCTATATTGGACGTCTGCCCAATATAAAAAAGTTTCAACTATGAACCGGTATTGGAATGCGGGTTAAAGGCAGTAAAGTCCGGTGGTCGGTAATTAGCGGAAAGAGGTTGGCATATATACAAATCAAAAAAGAGGAGCGCACTTTGCAGCACGCTCCTCTTTTTACAGAATTGAATTTATTATTTCTTAGTATTGACCCAGATATACAACGACGTTGGTTCCATATCAACCTTGTTGCTGCCTGATTTCACCTTCGTAGTCTTGTTGCTGCTCTTTACACCTTTCACGTTAACAGCATCGGTAGTCGCCACAAGTTTCCACTTGCCATCAGGCAAGTCCACGTTCTCGAAGCTGTTATCCTTATCGCCGGCATTTATCAACACCAACACCTTGCCGCCCACCAAGTAACCTAACATACTCTCATCCTCGGGCAGATACCATGTGTAATAACCGTCAGCCGGCTTTTCGGCTATGCGGAACACCTTCCCGTAATCCGAAAGGCGGAACTCATTCAATCCCTTCCAGAAAGCAAGCATGTTCACATAATCGTTACGGTTGTTTTCGTTGGGTTTCTGACCCACCGTTTCCCACTGGAAATCATTGGCTTCGCGCATGTTGTAGGAATCCCGGTAACCGTGCATGTATATCTTTTGTCCGTTTTTCATCTCCTTTACAACCTCTTTCAATGGAGCGTGGGCCTTGCTGCGCATGATTTCCGTACCTCCGTGCGTTACGATAGGACCGGGAGTTGTATAAAGAAGAGTAGCGGCTATCTTGAATTCATCTTGATACACATCGGTACGACCGTCGAAATTCTTGCCGAATTGGTCGGCCAAAGCGAAATTATCGTGGATATCCAGATAACTTATGCCGCTGTTCGGTGATTTGTCTTCTGGAAATCCGCAAGACAAGCCCTTTATGACATTCGCACGTTCACTGAACTTGCCGCCTGCCCAACCACGGTCGTTCTTAGGATCTTTCAACTCAAACACGGGACCTTTGTACGCATTGCGCGACTCATCCTGGAAGAATGTGATAGGAGCATCTATCTTGTACCAATCCCAATCCGGATTGTCTTCATATTCGGGATCATTGGATCCTATCCACGGCTCGCCGTATACGATTTTATCCATTCCGATATTCTGACGGAAAGCTTTCAAGGTCTGTTCATCTATCTGTCCCGCAAGATCGATACGCACTCCGTCTATCCCGAACTCATCAATAAAATACTTGACCTGCTCTATAAGCCAGCGTTGCGTCATAGGACGCTGCTCCGTTTTGACTTCGTTGCCATACCCGCCTATATGCTTGAAATCCTTGGTACGGTAATAGTACAACATGTCCAACCCGTTGAAATTGAAAATCCAATTCTGGCCTTCCATATTCTCGGCAGTATGGTTAGGCACTATGTCGATTATCACAGCTATTCCCGCGTCATGGAAAGCCTGTACCAAATCGCGGAATTGCTCCCTCTCGCTACCGAGCGGAGACCCTTTCACACGATAACGCGACTCCACAGCCATAGCGAACGAAGTACGATACCCCCATTGATAGTTTTCCTCGGATATGCCTTGCTCTATCATATAAGGATCATCGGCGAATGCGGCTTGCCACTCGTCGTCGGGAAAATGCAGGTATTCCTGTACCGGCATCAAATGCACCACGTTGATACCGAGGTCTACCAAATAATCGAACCCTACCTTCTCGCCGTTTTTATTTTTCAAGCCTTTGGTTATCATTCCTTTGAACGTGCCTTTGAGGCTGTCAGGCAACGGCAACTTGTCAGTAAAATCCTGGACATGCACTTCGTATGAAATCACGTCTTCCATTTTGGGAATACCGTTTTCCAGCGGCGTTGCAGGTTTGGTACGATGCCAGATACGACATTTGCCAAACGTATCGTCACTGACACGGGCGTATGGATCATTTACATGTTTGCCGGTTGTCTCGAAGAACAAATTGCCCGGGTCTTTGGCCCCATGAACGGTAAAATCATAATATACTCCGTGCAAGTCCTCGTTTATCACAGTTTCCCAAACTCCGTCCCCGTCGACTTGCATATCTATGGTGCTGTAAGCATCCTTGTCATCTTTTCCCTTATACAAGTAAAGTTTCACTGCTTCCGCACGCGGAGCAAACAACCGCACGGTAGTAATGCCATTGTCCACGTTCGCGCCCATTTCCTTAGTAGAGAAAGTTTCCCTGAACCATCCGTCAAACGAACAAAAAGCCGACTGTCCCTTGGAAGGTATTTCGAGGAAATAAACCCTGCGCTTATCCAATTTCATGGCCGGTACTATTAAAGTCGCAGTCGCATCGTAAGGCATCACCCCCGCAACTTTAATTATGTTTCCTGCCGCGTCCTTAATTTGGTAATCCTGCGGCAAAAGGGAACGGTCTCCGCCGATGTTCGCCCAAATCAAGTTGTCATTTCGTATTTCGGCCTTCAACTGCAATTTTGCAGCCTCAGGCATGAAAACCAAATTATTGTCTTTAACGTTAGGTGTATTTGCAGGAGGATCCAACCAAAGACCGTAATCGGCACGGAATTTGAATTGGGTATTCGGCTTAATAACGCAAAAATCCTTGTTGTCCACAGTCAATACCCACTGGTTGCCGGTTTTCTTCAAATCCCATTGGGATGGTTCAGTAGAAGCGTCCCATCCGCGAAATTCCCCCGTTACGTACACACGCTGGGGCTTGATACCATACAAATCCTCGTCAAGTATGAACGTAACCTTGTCGCCGAACACCCCGTGCCCCTGCACGGCATGGTCGCCAGTAAACGACTGTGCAAATAAGGCGCAGCCAATCAAAGACAGCCAAAAGCTGAGAATGATTTTTTTCATAGCAAAAATTTTTAAGGTTTCTCGTGTTTAGAATTATTGCGAAAATAGTAAAAAGTTTCAACTATCCACGCAAAAATACAGACCGTTTCGCAGGCAATCGCAAAAAACTATGGAATTTGCATGGTCGTATTTTAATTCCGTAACTTCGTCCACCCTGTTATGTCCCACTATTTGGACACAGGCGTGCAACGGGTCAGTCAATTCCGCTTTATCAGCCCAAAATATGCCACCGCGCTTTCCCCTTGGACCGCCCCTGTTTTCTCCTACCTGTAACATGGACGGTATTTGGGAATCGTGCGGGTGGTTCAACTGGTCAGCCACCGGCCTATCCAAATCCCCTTTGAAATCCTCCACGAACCACCTATGGGACACTCCTGCATGGGTGAATAACAAGTTTCCCGTTTGCCACGCATTCAAAAACAATCCCGAATTTTCAACAAAAATCCCGTTCGCGGGAATAAACAAACGATAGTCGAAACGGGATGCCTTAGGCGAATCGTCCACAAAGTAATGTATGTCATGGTTTCCCAACAGCAGTACCACATCGCCGGGTCGCGATTTCTTCAACTCCACAATCTGTTTGAGATTGGAAATCAAATAACTTGATGACATGTATTGAAAGGGATCAAGATAATCACCAAGGAACACGAACATGCAGTCCTTGTGAGCTTCCACTATATCTTTCCATAAATCAGAACCGTGAATGTCCCCGATTACGATAATATCCTTCATAAGATACAAAAATAATATCGACCTGCGCCAATATCAAGCACTGTTGGAAGAATTTTTAGTGCGTATCGGGCGGTGCTTCGCACCGCAGGTCGTCCACCGTGGATGCGCTTCGTTTAATTCGCGGTCAAGCATGAAGGAACCCGCAATTCCATTTGCGGGTTCCTCGTTCTTGGAAATGTAACAAGGCGGCAAAGCCGCCTTATGAACCTGCATTTTCCAATGCAGGTTCATTTATGCTTAACTGCAAGTTAAGCTGACGGACATCGTCCGTCAGTGCACTTGCAGTGGGTATAGTGCAAGCATAGGGCTCGGGGAAGGAGTCCCCTCTGGGGGGCAGCAAGTAATCGATGACGCGATTGCTTGTTGGAGATAAAACAATGCACAGCCTGCGAAGCAGGCCGCCCCATCTGGGGGGTAGAAGAAAAATCTTTGATCTTTTTCGG
>JADIMR010000079.1 GCA_017694565.1 Candidatus Enterocola intestinipullorum
TGGCAAACCGGCTGTTTTGTTTGCCGTAAATGCGGAAATGTATGTAAATAAGGTAGATTCCCCATGTTATGACGGCCCATGTTTCTTTCGGGTCCCAGCTCCAATAATCGCCCCATGCTTCCTTTGCCCACAATGCGCCGCTGAGCATTCCGAATGTAAGGAATGACATGCCGGCATAAACAAGGTTGTCCACCGTGGGCAAAAAACCGGCATCGCGCCTGATTATTCCGGCAACTGCCAGAATGAACGCGCATCCCATGACGGAATAAGAAAACATGTAAACCGTAACATGGGGTATGAACCACGGGCTTTGCAAGGCTGGCATCAGCGTTTGGTCATGGATTTCCGGTTTGGCAATGTTTATTATGGTGAAAACGGTTGCCAAGAGAGCCGAAAAAAACAAAATCCATTTGTACCGCCAGCGCAGGAATGTGGCAAGCCCGCAGATGCTTATGAAAAAGGCATACCACAATCTTGTTTCACCCATGGTACGGAGCGGGGGGCGTTGCAGGCCGGCCCACAATCCGATTATGAAAGCGGCATAGATGCAGATACCGGCAATATCCAGAAGTACGGGAGCCGTGTGTTTTTTGCCTGCCCATGCCGTGATCGCGCTTGCGAACCATAAAGATATGGCAGGTACGGCAAACAAGCCGAAATCGTTCCATGTTATCATTTCCCGTTTTTTTTACTTTTTCCTGTTCCTTGGACAAACAGCAGCATACTGCCGGCTATTAACATCCATATTCCTACGTATTGCACGTGTTTCCACGGCTGTTTTACTATTTCCAGAATGCAGAACCCGTCATTTATGCTGGAGAGGTACAAGTCTTCCGACCATGACAAACCGTAGGGTTCGTTGACTTTCAGGCATACGTCGCTGCTGTCGTCGATGGAAATGACGGCGGTGTAATCCTTGGGGCTGCCGTCCGGGTAAAATTCCGTTTTGCTGTTTATTAGCCGCAAACTGTGCCCGATGTAGGAAAAATTGCCGTTCGCGTCGATGACCTTGTCCCTTGCCTTGTCCTTCGTTACAGGTATGCGGTGGACTTCCGTATCGGGGCTTCCCCAAAAACCACCTCCCAATGCCAAAAGCAAGCCGATGTGAATCAGGGCGAACCGTAGTTTGCGCGGGCGGCTGCGGCTTAATCCGCGTATGCACACTGCCAAAAGTTGGGATAGCAAAAGGAAAGTCGCGGCGACGAACCACCATGAGCCTGTGAGCCTTGCGGTTGAAAAACCTTGGATTATGCAAACGGCCGCGAACAGCCCGATAACGGCAACGCTTGCTTTCGCACAAGTGGCACGATTGGTGAAGCCTGACAAGGGTTTGAGCAGGCACATGGCTGATATGAGTGCAATCCATACTGCCATTGCCGTTACATTGACCGGGAACACGAACAAGTATGCGGGAAAATCGCCAGTCGACAACTGGCATGAAAGCGCGATGCCGGAATAACAGCACAATATTATCATGTGGGGCAGGTAAGGCTTCATTGTCCGTATCAGTGAAGGACGGCAGGATTGCCGGCCGGCAAAATTCATCCTGCAAAAGTAACGATTCGCAATTATTAGGGTAATAGCAAGAAATGGGGATATTTTCAGGTGTTTCTTCCCTCTTTTTTCCTTTTCAACCTGTCCAGGTAGGCATGGTTTATGGCGTATTCCAATCCGTGCAGCGTCTTTTCGCGTTTTCCCGGTTTAAGCTGGCATTCCCATACGGTTATCACGGTCCAGCCTTTTTGCCGGAGTGCTTCCTTGTTCCTCTCGTCCCGCAGTTTGTTGCGTTCGATTTTGTTTTTCCAAAAATCGGTGTTGGATTTCGGGATGTGGTTGTCGGCTTCGTGCCCATGCCAGAAACAGCCGTGCACGAAAATGGCCACTCCGTATTTTTTAAGTACAAGGTCGGGAGTGCCTGGCAAGCCCTTGACGTTCTTGCGGTAGCGGTAGCCCATGTGGTAGAGGTAACGGCGCACGGTCATTTCGGGTTTGGTATCCTTGCTGCGTATTTTTGCCATTACTGCGGAGCGTTTTTCCTTGTCCCAAATATCCATGAAGAGTGCTTTTTTGCAAAAATAACGAGATTGCATTATATTTGCATACACTTAACAAAGAGAACTTCAAACAATAACAATATGAACAAGAGTGCATTGCAAATTGCAAGGGCTGCATACCAGCCGAAATTGCCCAAAGTTTTGAAAGGTGCTGTCAAGGCCCTGGACGGGGATGCTACACAATCGGTAGCCGATCAGGAAGAAATCAAGAAACTTTTCCCCAATACCTACGGTATGCCCGTGGTTACTTTTGCGGAAGCCGGTGATGTGGATCTCCCCGCAATGAACGTGGGTGTCATATTGTCGGGCGGACAGGCTCCCGGCGGGCACAACGTGATTTCAGGATTGTTCGACGGCATCAAGGCCATCAATAAGGACAGCAAGCTTTACGGCTTTCTCGGCGGTCCGTCGGGATTGGTCGACCACAAATATGTCGAACTCACAGCCGACATAATAGATGAATACCGCAATACCGGCGGTTTCGACATTATAGGGTCGGGACGTACCAAGCTTGAAAAGACCGAACAATTCGACAGCGGCATTGAAATATGCAAAGAATTGGACATTAAGGCATTGGTTATCATAGGCGGAGACGATTCCAATACCAACGCCTGCGTTTTGGCCGAATATTATTTGCAGAAACAATGCGGCATACAAGTCATAGGTTGCCCCAAGACCATTGATGGCGACTTGAAAAACGACATGATTGAAACTTCTTTCGGATTCGATACCGCATGCAAAGTATATTCGGAAATGATAGGCAATATCATGCGCGATGCCAATTCAGCAAAGAAATACTGGCACTTCATCAAGTTGATGGGACGCTCTGCTTCCCACATCGCTTTGGAATGCGCATTGCAGACCCATCCCAATGTCTGCATCATTTCCGAAGAGGTGGAAGCCAAGAAGATGACTTTGGCGCAAATTGTCAATTCGATAGCCGATGTCGTTGCAGGACGTGCCGCCGAAGGCAAAAATTTCGGTGTGGTGCTGATACCCGAAGGCCTTATCGAGTTCATCCCCGAAATGAAGGTGCTCATAGCCGAACTTAACGACCTGTTGTCGGTAACTTCCGACGTGAAAGAAGCATTGAAGGGCCTTTCCGCTGCAAGCGCGGCAGTTTACAATTCGTTGCCCTCGTCAATCGCTAAACAGCTCACTCTCGACCGCGATCCACACGGAAACGTACAGGTTTCGCAAATCGAGACCGAAAAATTGCTCATTGCCATGGTTAAGACACGTTTGGCGGCAATGAAGGCGGAAGGCAAGTACGTGGGCAAATTCTCCGGCCTCGGACATTTCTTCGGGTATGAAGGCCGTTGCGCCGCGCCTTCCAATTTCGATGCGGATTACTGCTATTCGTTGGGTGTCAATGCGGCTTGGTTGATTGCCAACGGAAAAACAGGTTACATGTCGCTCATCCGTAACACGATAGCTCCTGCCGACCAATGGATTGCCGGTGGAGTCCCCGTTACCATGATGATGAATATGGAGAAGCGCAGCGGGGAGATGAAACCCGTTATCCGCAAGGCTTTGGTGGATTTGAACGGCGCGCCTTTCAAGGCATTGTCCGACAACCGCAGCGAATGGGCAAAGGAAACGTGTTACGTTTATCCCGGTCCGATACAATATTTCGGTCCTTCGGAAGTATGCGACTTGCCTACGAAAACCCTCGTTTTGGAACAACGCAACAAAAAATAAATTGAAAAAAGGTATGGGCCGTTAAAACCCATACCTTTTTAGTTTTTGTTCATATCTAACCTTACACTTGATCATGAGTCGTACAAATCTCGATGAGATAGACGAGAGGATTCTCAGGCTTGTTTCCGGCAATGCCCGCATACCGTTTTTGGAAATAGCGCGCGAATGCAATGTTTCCGGTGCCGCAATCCATCAACGTATACAGCGTTTGATCAATATCGGCGTAATCAAAGGTTCGGAATTTATTATAGACCCCGGGAAAGTCGGTTACAATACCTGCGCCTATATGGGAATATTGCTCAAAGATGCCCGGATGTACCGCGAGGTTACCGAGGAATTGATGAAAATTCCCGAAATCGTGGAGTGTCATTACACCACGGGCAGATATGCCATGTATTTGAAACTTTACGCCAAGGACAATGCCGATTTCCTTGATCTCATACACAATAAAATACAGATGATAGACGGCATTGCCGGTACTGAAACCCTTATATCGTTGGGCGAGGCTTTCCGGCGGCATGTACAGGTTTAAGTAAAAGATTGTCCGTATCGTCAAAGTTTCGATATGCATTATGCGGGAGCTTGTTTTTGAACGCTTACAGTTCCTGCGGAAGCCGGATTTTTTTGTTCAAATTCAAAAAGAAATGCAGCTTGTAATGTCTAAATTCTTATCTTTACGTTCATACAAATATAATTTCACCAATTTACCTTTAAAACCATGAAAAAATTATTTTTCAAATTGTTGGGCTTCGTTTCGATAGGGGCGATGTTCATTTTGTCTTCTTGTGAAAAGACCCCTCCTCCGGGCAGTCCCGAAAGCAGGGATTTCAATGCTACGGACGCTTCCACTCTGATTAATACCTACCATCAGAGTTCTTCCACAATTGCCTCCGAGATAGAGGCCGCAGGTTTCCAGAAAACTCCTATCGGCAGCGATGACGACGAGGCTACTTATTCCAAGGTAATCATGAACGGGAGCCAAGCTTATACAGAATCCATTGTTTTGGAATGGGACGACGACGACCGTGAAAAACGGGTTGAAGACATAACATACATGAAAAATGGCAATTACGCCGGTTTGGTAGGCAAGGATTACTTGAAAAAATCCATCGAAAGCATTTGTTCGGTAGAGAATGCCCGCCTTGACAAGGATGATGACAATTGCTATATATTGGTGGGCAGTGTTTTGACGGGAGACAGGATGACCACGTTCAGCAATCCTTCCGATTTCTATACCAAGGCAGTGGAAGCCATAGACAACAATTATGACGCAGGCGGGGAATTTTATATCTCCGTGGAGATAGAGGCGGCTGCGGATGCTGAATATTCCTTGTCTTTCGAACGTTGGACAAGCAGTATCGGCGGCTACGACGCAGTTACCGAATCCATCACTATCGAAGCGGAAGATTTGAGCAGGGGAGTTTGGTAAAAACGGCTTATAAGTAAAAAAAGCATCGGCCGATTGACCGATGCTTTTTTTGTTTCAGCCAGCTTGTCAGCCCTTCGCTTTGAAATATTCGTCCAACAACTTTTGTGCGGCGGAAAACGAGCTTATTTCGTCGCGTAACACCCTTTGTTCAAAATCGGCAAGTTTCCCGCTGATGACAGGGTTGTTATAAAAGTTGTTCTTCAATTGTTCGTTGATGGATTCATACATCCAGTATTTGTTCTGTTTCTTGCGTTTTGCGCCGAACGAACCGTTGGCTTTGGTGAATGCCATGTATTCCTCCACCATTTTCCATATTTCTTCCATTCCTGTTTTATGGAATGCGGAGCAGGTAAGAACTTGAGGTTCCCAGCCCGATTCATGAGGGGGAAACAAGTGCAGGGCGTTTTTGAGTTGGCGTTGGGCGAGCTTGGCCTTGTCGATATTGTTGCCTTCCGCCTTGTTTATCACTATGGCGTCTGCCATTTCCATTATGCCGCGCTTTATTCCTTGCAGTTCGTCCCCCGCTCCCGTTAGTTGCAACAGCAGGAAAAAATCAACCATCGAGTGGGCTGCGGTTTCCGACTGTCCAACTCCCACGGTTTCTATGAAAACCATGTTGAACCCTGCCGCTTCGCACAAGATGGAGGTTTCCCGTGTCTTACGTGCCACTCCGCCCAATGACCCCGATGATGGGGAAGGTCTTATGAATGCTTGTTTGCTGGCGGATAATTCTTCCATGCGGGTTTTGTCGCCAAGAATGCTTCCTTTGGAGCGTTCGCTGCTGGGGTCGATGGCCAATACCGCCAATTTATTGCCTTTGCCGACAAGGTATGTACCCAATGCTTCGATGAATGTGCTTTTGCCCGCGCCGGGGACACCGGTTATGCCTATGCGTATGGCGTTCCCTGAATATGGCAGGCATTTTTCTATCACTTCCTGCGCCACGGCATAATGATCCGCGTTGGTGCTTTCAACCAATGTCACGGCTTGCGAAAGTATGGATATGTCGCCTTTGAGTATGCCTTCAACATACTCGTGAACCGTGTATTGCCTGCGTTTCGGACGGCGTATGGCGTATGGGTTCACCATTGGCGGTTTTTCGATTCCCTTGCTTACGCTCAGTCCTGCAAATTGCTCGTTGTCTTCTATATGGTCCATTTCAGGTTACAGTGAAATTCACCAATGTATAATTAAAAATTTAAAATTAAAATCGCTGATTACCATACAAGTGGTTAGTGAATAGTTGGTAGTACTTAGTATTATAAACTGAATAACTAACCACTACGGCGTAATCCGCCTCTATCCACTAACTAACGGTCGCGTTGTTTCTTGCGGCGGGGCTTTTTCTTTTTCCGGGGCTTGTCCTCGTCTTCATCCTCAGTGTCTGCCGCGATACCGGCTTGGTCTTCCTGTTGCCATTGGTCGTACAGCTCGTCCATACCCAAATTGCGCCGGCCCTTTATTTCCAACGCGAAAGTATCGAAGTTGCCGTAAACGAAAATATGTTTCTGAAAATCGCCGTCAACCCCGTTCAAGTCGGCTTTTATTATTATCGCGTCGGCCATGTCCGGAGCTACGGGGGCGGAATTATATATTACGCTGACGGAACAAGGGGCTTCAATGCGCGAAATTTGCAAAGTGTCCGTTGTTGCGTTGCAAAAGTCGAATACGTGCACTGCCGTGCTGTCCCCGCTTTTTATTGTGCCGAAATCGTACTCGTAGTGGTCGAATTCCAGTGCCTGTGCGGATGAAATTACCGGAATAAAAAATAAAACCGCGTATATGATCGATGCTTTGTTAATCCTCATGTCGTATGTCTTCTTCGTTTGATTGGTTTCCGAATTTTCTTCGCAGAACGAAATTCGAGCCGAGATATTTTTCCCTGACTACGGGATTCGATGCCAAGTATTCGGCTGAGCCTTGAAACATGATTTTACCTTCAAACAGCATATATGCACGGTCGGTAATGCTCAATGTTTCGTGGACGTTATGGTCTGTTATCAAGATGCCGATGTTTTTGTCTTTCAATTTGGCCACTATGTTTTGAATATCCTCCACGGCAATCGGGTCCACACCGGCAAACGGCTCGTCGAGCATTATGAATTTGGGTTCAATGGCAAGGCAACGGGCAATTTCGCAACGGCGGCGTTCGCCTCCCGAAAGTTGGTCTCCCAAGCTTTTGCGCACTTTCTGCAAATGGAATTCTTCTATGAGGGATTCCATTTTTTCCTTTTGGTAATCTTTCGGGAACTTGGTCATTTCAAGCACTGCTTTCAGATTGTTCTCAACTGACATTTGCCTGAAAACCGAAGCTTCTTGCGCCAAATAACCTATCCCTTGTTGCGCCCTGCGGTAAACCGGGTAGTCGGAAATATCCAAGTCGTTGAGGAATATTTTGCCGGAGTAGGGTTTTACCAATCCCGTGGTCATGTAAAAGGTGGTGGTTTTTCCTGCGCCGTTCGGACCGAGCAATCCCACGATTTCCCCTTGCGTAACATTAATGGAAACATCGTTGACCACCGTGCGTTTGCCGTATTTTTTTACCAAATGCTCGGTGCGTAACACCATTTTTTCCGTACTGTCTGCCACTTGTCCCGTTTGTTTGAATTTAAATGAAATCAGAATTGTCAGGCATCATGCTGACATCATTGACGAATTGACGAATGCGTTGTTCTTCCTGTTTCTTGCAAATGAGCAGGGCATTGTCCGCTTCGACTACGATATAGTCTTTCAGCCCGTACAGTACGGCCAATTTGCCTTCCGGCAATACCACGATGTTGTCGTGGCAATCGTATGTGAGGGCACGGCATTTGAGTATTACGTTGCCGTTGTCGTCCTTGTCGGAAAGATCGTAAAGCGACCCCCATGTGCCGAGGTCGGACCAACCGAAATCCCCGCACAAAACGTCCACCTTGCGCGCATGTTCCATTATCCCGTAATCAATGGAGATGTTCTGGCAGGTGGGGAACAGTTCGTTTATGTAGCTTTCTTCCTCGTCCGTTCCCATCATCGGGCTTGCTTCGTCGAACTTGGCGGCCAAATCGGGCAGGAATTCCCAAAAAGCCTTATGGATGGTTTCGGCATTCCACAGGAAAACGCCGGCATTCCAGAAAAACTCGCCGCTTTCCATAAATTCCTTTGCAAGTTCCAGATTCGGTTTTTCGGTAAAGGTTTTCACCTTTCGGAAACCTTTTTCGTTTTCAGCGCCCGCCTGTATATAACCGTAGCTTACTTCGGGACGGTTGGGTTTTATGCCGAGGGTAAGCAGTACGTCGTTTTTCGCGACATGTTCCAAACCTTTCTCTACTGCTGCGAGGAATTCGTCTTCTTTTGTGATAAGATGGTCGGCCGGCGCGACTACCATGTTGGCTTTCGTGTCGCGTTTGCGTATATGTGCAAGTGCGTATGCTATGCACGGGGCGGTGTTCCGGCGTGCAGGTTCGAGCAATACTTGTTTTTCGTTCATTTCAGGCAATTGCTCCATAACCAAAGCCTTGTATGCCTTGTTGGTTACTACAAGTATGTTTTCCTTCGGGATTATGCGCGCGAAGCGGTCGAATGTCATTTGCAGCAGCGAGCGTCCCGTACCGCAAAAATCAAGGAATTGTTTGGGACGGTTGTTGCGGCTGTAAGGCCAAAAACGGCTGCCCACGCCACCCGCCATTATGACGCAAAAGTTTTGAGTTTTCATTTTCGATGGGTTGATGTTCCAGTGCAAAGATAGTGCAAGGCGAGTGCAATAGCAAATTCAAACGAGTTTGAATTTGCTATTGCACTTAGTGGTTAGTGGTTAGTGGTTAGTGGATTTAATCAATGCATAATTAAAAGTTTAAAATTAAAAACGCAGAATAGTTTATTGAGGTGTCAGGTTTGGCTTTGCCCAAATTCAGGTTACAGGTTACAGGTTTCAGTGGTTAGTGGATAGTGGATAGTGGATAGTGGATAGTGGGTAGTGATTAGTTACAGATAGCACCTCCTAGTGTTCGCACTATGTTGAAAGTAGGTTTTAGTGCCAGCACAACGTTCAGGGAAGGCCGCCCCCTTTGGGGGCAGTTCAAATCGCTAACGCGATTTGAACGGGGGATAAGACAATGCGGAACATGCGGAGCAGGTTAGTGCAAGCTATCGCAGGAGATTCGCACCGCCGTAGGCAACGGGCGAAGCCCGGCGCGTAAGCGTAAGTTAAATGAAAAATGCTGCGAAGCAGC
>JADIMR010000080.1 GCA_017694565.1 Candidatus Enterocola intestinipullorum
CCAACATTCCCCACAATAATCCTTTGGGAACAAAATCCGATACTGATATTACATCATCGTTAGCAGTTTTCTTGTTTTGGACAAGCATCAAAGTATTTGCTCCGAATCTTCGGACATCATGGCATAACGATAACGCAGCCCTTGCTGAACCGCCTCCTTGATCCGTCTCATTAACAAATAAAACTTTGATTTTATTATCCATGAGTTCCTATCTATTGCATTAAAACAACTTCCTACGTAAACAACATAAGAATAAAAACGTCCTAAGTTTGTAAACAAAACCTTTTAGATATGCAGGATTTCCCAATTGATCTGCTTTTATTTTTACATAAAGCCGATAAAACGAAACATTGCTTTTAAATAACAAACATATCGCTTCGTCATTAAAAAGTCGTTTTACTGAATCATTAAATACCGATTTTGCCATCGATGCTTCGTCTATTGTCCACGTTCCCGCATACTTTTTAATAAATGCCCGCATTAACCGGAACATGGATACCATGTGGCATATTTGCCACTGCGCCACCGCTTCGGACATTTTATAATCATCTCGTATAATACGCAGTATTTCAAATTCAGTTGCCATCATGTGCAATCGGAAAGGCTTTGGCGCAGACGTAATAGCTTTGGGATTGTTACCCCTGTAATATATACCCGGTCCAAAAGCTACCTTGTTACATTTGTGAAACATTGTCTTGCAAACCAAATCGTCTGAATTGTAGTACTTTTCATCCCATAACACCCCGTCGTACAAACTACGTTTTGTCAAACCGAACCCTGATATGCTCCAATCAATGCTTAATATGAATGCCATATTGCCATTTATCGTATTCCCTAATCTATCATACCCTCCTTTTATTGCATCAATTTTAGCCGATTCTGTCGTGTAATCATACGTGGAATAACGAGCAACAATCCAGTCTGCACCTGTTTCATGATAGCACTTTATTTGTTTTTCAAAATAATCAGGAGCAAGTAAATCATCCTGTGTCAAATACTGTACAAAATCGCCATCCAATTTATTAATTATGTAGTTCCACGATTTTGGCACACTCCCGCCATTCACTTCTTTTCGAATAGGTTTTATGCGTCCGTCTTTTCCAGACAAGGAACATATGATATTATAACTGTCATCAGTTGAACAATCATCCACACAAAACAATTCCCAGTTGGAGTACGTCTGGTTCAATACAGAACCAATGCTGCGTCGCAAAAATTCCGCACCATTGTACACTGGCATGAAAATACTTATTTTTTCCATCCTTTTACCCTCTTGTAGAACATCAACAATTCATGGAAAAAACCATCGGAATATAGCATGTATTTATAAATAAATTGCAAGGAATCCCGTGATTTTCCCACGTCTCTTGTCTTCGCAAAACAATGCGCATCTTTTTCCTTATCCACTTCGATAATTGCCGGATGTTCGAGAGGCATTATCGGATATGTAGTCAGGTTTCCACGACCATCAGCATTATCCAACGTATGTGTTCCTTCCGCATCGAATCCTATGTTGCTGACAAGATTCCTTTTAGGATGAATCGTTACGGCTTCATGCAAAAATAACAATATTTGCATTTGATAGTCCCAATAACTTTTCTTCGACGAATCCCTTTGGATTTCGAGAACTTTAAAATACCACCAATCAGCTTCTGAACGCTCAGCCAACAACTTTCGGCAATGTTTGCGGAAATCCTTGGCATTCAAAGAATGCAGGTCCAAGTCGAAACCTTGCCACGCTCTGCGCCATGCCGCCCAAGCACCGGTTACCATATACCGTGAAAATCCATACGACTTTTCACATTGCCAACGATTGTCGTACAAAGTCGTATTAATAAACTGTACCTGACCGCAATCCTTGTACTTTTCCAATAACTCGGCACAATATGCGAACATATCGGGATGCGGCAGACAATCGTCTTCCATTACTATTCCAGACTCCTCGTTCTTGAAAAACCACTCTATCGCATTCATAGGACCGGCCCCGCAACCCAAATTGACATCAGAATAATGTGTTTGCAAGTCGCATGGCCAATCAACAAGTTCTTCAACTGTCTTGCGCACCTCTGCACATTTGCGGGCATCTTCTGCGTTTCCTGTGCGGGCTCCGTCCCGGAAAACATACAGCTTCGAAGGTTGCTGTGTTTTAATCTCAGACAGCACCTTACGTACATGGTTGGGTCTATTAAAGGTAATCAATAATATCGGAACGTTTGTCATAATATATTTTCAACCTCGTTTTTCTCTACTCATAATATCCCTAAACTGCCCCCTTTTCCAAATCATATAGAGCGCCTACAACCATGTTACCCCAAGTCTCTTATTCACGGAGACACTATTATGAATTGTTTTCTTATTTTTTATCAAAAACACAATGTCCCGAAAATAGCACCATGCTTTTGAAAATTTAAAATGCATCAAGTTCTTAACTGCTTTTCTAAAAAAATACGATACATCTCTCCCAATAGTAGTAGGTTTGCACAAATTAGTATATTTTACTAATAAAAGTACCTCATGGCGACGACGTGATTCTGCCGGGCTTCTTTTTCTTACTCCGGGATTTTTAGCATCATGCACTATATGAATGCCGGGACATATACCTATCTTATAGTCATGATACAATACCCTTGACATGTAATTGTCATCTTCACCATAATGAAAAAATAACGGATCGAAGCCTCCGATAGTTTCCAATGTTTTACGAGGAAGCAACCAAGCTGCAGCATTTACATATTGTATCGGATAAATTTCTTTTAAACGATGGAAATACAAATCATCTACAAATTCCAACTCAATAACATGATTATCCGACAAATAATGCAAAAAGCCATTTTCAAATGATAGTTTATCCTCATTCAAATGCATTGGACTTACAATGCCATACTCGGGGTTGTGTTTATGTATTGAAACCAATCTTTCTAATGTATCAGGCTCAACCCAAGCATCTTGATTCAGCAAGAAAACATAATCGCAGCCATTATCCAAAGCATAACGCAACCCCTTGTTATTTGCTTGTCCAAATCCTAGATTTTTGTCCGATTCTATTAGCACAATCTCCGGATAATTTTTCTTTATGTATTCAGCAGTTCCATCATTGGAAGCATTGTCAACAACAATAGTAGTAATCGGTAAGGTGGATTTGCGCAACGAACCAAAGCAACGGTCGTACCATTGTTTTCCGTTATATGTTACAATAATCACAAATAAAGTAATTCCCTCTATTGCCATTTCACCGAAGTTTTTATGATCCGAGCAGGGTTTCCTGCGACCAAACAAGCAGATGGAACATCCTTGACAACAACGCTTCCAGCCGCTACAATCGCACCGTCTCCAATATGGACACCTTTCAATATCAAAACATTCTTGCCTATCCAAACATGATTTCCGATAATTATCGCTTTTGAATTTTCTTTTTTCACACCATTTTCTACAACGAAATGATTGTCGGAATCTTGAATCCTCACATCGTCCGAAATGACAGATCCTTGACCTATCTCAATATATTTAAAACAGTTGATGACCGTATTCGTGTTTATAAACGAACCGCCCTTAACTTTCATTACAGCATTTGGTCCTAAAAAGATACTTGCTCCTTGATAAAGCGCGAAATCGCCATTTATTTGCAATAACGAATCCTTACTCAACACCAATTCTGAAATTAATCTTCTATTTCTACTACTCATCCATGTCGCATTAACTTTAAAGAGGCCGTTTGAAATTTCAACAGACGCAGTTTTTGCAATACTAATTATGCTGCAAGGATAAATATGAAACGATGCATTCCTTGACAGCTTTAAGCGAATGCGATAATAGATTGTTTTTCGTAAATCTATTTTCTTATAAAGATTGATTTTTCTTATTAACTTATTAGTTATCACTCGGATACAGAATATAAAAATTTTATAAACCTATATATTGTTTTATTTTTCTCCAACCAATTAATTAATTGACATTTCTTAAATCCTTCCCTATACCAATACTCATAATCATTTATTATACATTTTGGCAAAATGTTGTCAAAAATTTTGCTTCTTTCTTTGTCTATCTGTGAACAATCCACCGAACTAATTCCTCCAGCTTCAACAAATGACACGCAGAGATCCAAAAATTTAATGCTGCAATTATTAATAACACATTTAATATTAAATTCGTAATCTGACAATATCCTTAAATCTTCAGAATAGTACCCATACTGGTCAAACAACGTTCTTTTAATAAACTCAGCTTGGTGGGGGAAATTAGCATGATATAGTATTCTGAATTCTAGAAATTTTGATGGAAACATGATTGATCTATCACTGCAAAATTCTTTTACGTACCCAACTGTTATTTCCTTCAATTCTTCTTTAAAAACATTTGTAAGTACTTGTTTGTCACTCAAACAATCACCACTATTTAAAAACAAACAATATTCTCCGGATGCACATTTTATTCCCTTATTCATGGCATTATAAATACCCGAATCAGGCTCACTTATCCAATATGTTATATGATCTTGATACTGCTTAATGACATCCACACTATTGTCATTACTTGCCCCATCAACAACTATATACTCAAAATCATTAAATGTTTGTGCAATAACGCTTTCAATGGTTTTTATTAACCCTTTAGCATTGTTACGATTTATGGTTATTATTGATAATTTCATGCCGAGAATTCGCTATTTTCAAATTATATACAGAAATAACCAAATGTTTTTCTATCAACTGGTATGCCTTGTGGCGTATAATTTGCACTCAATGTAACTTTCAACATACCATTGGATCGCGTAAGATATGAAATTTTCGGATGCGTCAGATCTATTTGTAAATAATACACTCCATCCGTCAATCCATCGGGAAATCTTATATTTCTTGTAATTAAAAAATCAGAATCATTGACTATTTCTGTCTTTCCATCTTTCAATGACCGTGCAAACTTTGATATAAGCACATCATTATCATCATATATCAACACCTCCATATCCATATTGATTTTTCCAGCATAATGACCAGATACTTGTATTTGCAAATCTCTACTCGGATATATTAATTCTACTTCATTGGTATCTAAACCATTAACCAAAACCTCATTTATAACAAGGTCGGTAGTAAGAGACATTATTTTATCTGATATTTTGCCTTTGGCAATAAAAGCATTATTATTCTTGGTATACAAATCCACTATCTCACCTATCCCGCCCGTAGCGGCAACCATACCATCGCGCAACAGCACCCCGTGTTTGCACAATGCCCTGATACTTGCCATGTTGTGGCTGACAAACAACACTGTACGTCCTTCTCCTTTGGACACATCTTGCATTTTGCCTATGGCTTTCTTTTGGAACTCGGCATCTCCGACAGCTAAAACCTCATCAACTACAAGAATCTCAGGATCGAGGTGCGCCGCCACTGCAAAACCGAGCCGAACCAACATGCCGGAAGAATATCGTTTCACAGGAGTATCCACATAACGTTCAACACCCGCGAAATCCACTATCTCGTCGAACTTGCGCTTGATTTCGGCTTTGGTCATGCCCATTATCGAGCCGTTCATGTAAATATTCTCGCGACCGGTAAGTTCCAAGTGGAATCCTGTGCCGACTTCGAGCAATGAAGCAATACGGCCACGTGCCCTAATCTCCCCCGTTGTAGGGGCTGTTACCCGGGACAATAATTTAAGCAATGTACTTTTCCCTGCACCGTTCTTGCCTATTATACCAACAACATCGCCTTGCTCTATATTGAATGTAATGTCGCGCAATGCCCATACATAATCACTATCGGCTTTTTCAGCACGGTTATTCACCGAGCCTATTTTCAACATGGGATCTTCCTTACGCAACACATGCATAGCCCACCAACGGTTAAGGTCCTGGCTCAAAGTCTTGGAAGATATATATCCAAGTTTATATTGCTTGCTTATATTTTCAAATTCTATCGCATTCATGTACTAATTTCAAGTTTATAGTAATCATTCTGTAACCTGAATCAAACCGTATCCATGAAACTCCTCTGCACTTTGTTGAATATCACTATTCCTATCAGGAGGATGATTACGGCAAAGCCGAAGCTGTATGCCAACAATCCCCATGAGAACTCACCAACTCCAAGAAATGCGTATTTGAATGTTTCAACCACTCCTGTAACCGGATTCAGCTTCATACACAACTTTAAGGTTTCATTGTTAATATAACTCAACGGGTATATTACAGGAGTCCCGTACATCCACAACTGAACCACAAAAGTGAACAATATTGTAAGGTCACGATATTTAGTAGTAAGCGATGATACTATTATACCAAATCCCAATGCAAGTGCAGCTATTATAAGCACCAAAACAGGCAACAACAGTAATTCGATGGTAGGGGCTATACGCACTCCAATAATAAGATAATATACATATACGCCCAAAAACAACAACACTTGTATACCAAATTTCACTAATCCGGAAATACACACAGACAAAGGAGCTATCAAACGTGGGAAATATACTTTTCCGAATATATTTTGATTAGTTATAAAAGTTGACGATGTTTTGGTAAGACAATCAGCAAAATATTGCCAAACGGCAATGCCGGCAAGGTAAAATAATGCCTGAGGCAAACCATCGGTACTGATACCGGCTATACCGCCGAATACTATCATGTACATAATTGTAGTAAGCAAAGGCTGTATTATAAACCACAGTGGACCAAGTATTGTTTGCTTGTACTGAGTTATTATATCCCGCTTCACGTACATGGACAACAGGTCGCGGTACTGCCACAACTCCTTGAAATCGATTTGCCATAATTTGTTATGCGGCTTTATTACAGTTGTCCAAACTGTTTCTTTCTTTTGAGTAACAATATCTCCCATTATGTCACTATTGCTAATCTATTTAATTTATCAAATACCACTCATACAGTCTTTTTACACCGTCTTCGATCTCCACGGTATGTTCCCAACCCAAGGCATGCAATTTGGACGGGTCGGTAAGTTTGCGCATTGTACCGTCCGGTTTCGTGCTGTCAAAGACCAAACGTCCATTATAGCCGACTGTCGAAATTATAAGTTCTGCCAACTGCCTTATGGTAAGTTCCTTTCCCGTTCCTATATTTATATGGCAATTCCTTATTTCTTTCGATCCTTCCGGCACCGACATTTTACGAACGTCTTCAAAATCTATGTTTTCCAACAGATAAACACAGGCTGCAGCCATATCCTCGCTCCATAAGAACTCGCGCAAAGGAGCTCCCGTACCCCATAATTCTATTCTGTCGGCAAATATGCCGTACTTGCCAAGCAATGCCTTTATAACCTCATCGTTCGACTTTCCGCATTCTCCTTCAACCGGACGTTTTTCCAAATCAGCCCTTACAGCCTGTATGTTATTTTCGTACAAACATTTGGCTAAATATACCTTACGTATCATTGCAGGCAACACATGGCTTTTTTCCAAATCGAAATTGTCATTCGGACCATACAAATTAGTCGGCATTACTGCAATATAATTAGTACCGTATTGCAGATTGAAACTTTCGCACATTTTAAGCCCTGCGATTTTGGCAAGCGCGTAAGGCTCGTTGGTATATTCCAACGGGGATGTGAGCAACACGTCTTCTTTCATTGGTTGCGGGGCCTCGCGTGGATATATGCAGGTACTGCCCAAGAACAACAGTTTTTTTACATTATGGCGATAGCTTTCGCCTATCACGTTTTGCTGGATTTGCAGGTTCTTGTATATGAAATCGGCGCGGTATATGCTGTTGGCCATGATGCCTCCCACAAAGGCAGCGGCCAATACCACGTATTCGGGTTGCTCTTCGTCGAAGAATTGTTTTACGGCTGCCCCGTCCAACAAATCCAATTCTGAATGGGTTCTGCCAACCAAGTTTGTGTAGCCTTTTTCGGATAATATTTTCCAAATTGCGGAACCGACTAAGCCTCTGTGTCCGGCTACGTAGATTTTTGATTCGCGTTTCATGAATTTTTATCCCTTACATACTTCATCTTTGCCCTCATGCCGGGCAGGCACTTACTTTTTAAAAGATGAAAAAGTAAGCAAAACATCTTTTGCCGCAAAGCTACGGCTTTCTCGACAATGCAAAACGAAAGTTGAATTCATTTAAATTCTTCCACTTTCGTTTTTGGCGATTCTGCTGCACTAAAACTCTAACTCGCTCCGCTCAAACACTCGAGTTTTGAAAAATTACCCATTGCTTCGCAATAGCCAATTTTTCCGTTAGCACAATCGCCTATTGTCGGTCGCCTCCGCAATAGCGGCGGTCAAACAGTGGAGCCTTATAAAAAAACTGCTGTCATTACAAAATATTCAGCCTTTGCCATAGTTAAGACTAAACGGCACAAAACTCAACTATTCACTAACCACTATCCACTAAATAAAAAATTGCTGCGCAATTTTTTATTTATCCACTCCTTTTTCCAGGTATTCTTGAAGGTTGAGTTTTACTCTTTCGCTTTCCCTTTCCACTGCTACTTTGGCCATGTCGGAGTCGACCATCAATTTTACTAATTCCTCAAACGAGGTCTTGGTGGGATTCCAACCCAGTTTCGCTTTGGCTTTCGTGGGGTCGCCCCACAAATTGACCACATCGGTAGGACGGAAAAAGTCCGGAGACACTTCCACAAGGACTTTGCCGGTAGCCACGTCTATACCTTTCTCGTCAATTCCGTCCCCTTCGAAACGCAATTCGATTCCTGCGTACTTGAATGCCAAATAACAGAACTCGCGGACGGAATGCTGCTCACCCGTTGCTATCACGAAGTCTTCGGGTTTGCCGTTTTGCAAAATCAACCACATGCATTCCACATAATCCTTGGCATAACCCCAATCGCGCAATGACGACAGGTTGCCGAGATACAGTTTATCTTGTTTGCCTTGTTTTATGCGGGCTGCGGCAAGGGTAATCTTACGGGTTACGAAGGTCTCACCACGGCGTTCGCTTTCATGATTGAACAATATGCCAGAACAACAAAACATATTGTACGCCTCGCGATATTCTTTCACTATCCAATAACCGTATAATTTTGCCACTGCATAGGGACTATATGGATGAAAAGGCGTGTTTTCGTTTTGCGGCACTTCCTCCACCTTTCCGTACAACTCGGAAGTCGATGCCTGATAAATGCGGCAAGTTTGCGCCAAGCCGCATTGCCTTACTGCTTCCAACACGCGCAACACACCGGTGGCATCCACATCGGCAGTAAATTCGGGAGAATCGAAGCTGACCTGCACATGGCTCTGGGCAGCAAGATTGTATATTTCATCGGGGCGGACTTTGCCTATCACCTGCAAGAGGCTCATGGAATCTCCCAAATCCGCATAATGCAGATGGAAGCGGGGCCGACCTTCCAAATGCGCGATGCGTTCCCTGTAATCCACCGAAGAACGCCTTATCGTGCCATGCACGTCATAACCCTTTTCCAATAAGAACTCGGCAAGATACGAACCGTCCTGTCCCGTAATGCCGGTAATCAAAGCTGTTTTCATATATGTCAAACCTGTATTAACCATCCGATATCCTTATCTTCGCCCTCATGCCGGGCGGGGCACTTACTTTTTTCCTGAGCTAAAAAAGTAAGCAAAAAAGCTCTTGCCGCTAGGCTCCCGCTCCTCGCCAATAACCGACTTCATCGGCTTGCTCCGCGTCACTGACCTCTGAACTCGCTCGCTAACACTCGCTCAAACAACTATCGGTCCGGGCGTTAGCGGAGCAAGTTATTGGCGGTCGGCTCCCGCAATAGCGGCGGTTTTGCCACTTCGTGGCTTAGTGACACCTGTGTCTTGTGTGCAGGTTCTTTGCAGGTGTGCAGCAAGCTGCACGATTTAACTATCCACTGAGGCGAAGCCTCCTCTATCCACTGCGGTGCGCAGCACTGCTCACTGCGGCACAAAGTGCCGCCTCTACTCACTAATAGACACTCCGATGCCCTCATAAACGAATCCGGCGTTGCGGAGTTCGACGGGGTCGTAAATATTGCGGCCGTCTATTACTACGGGCGACCTCATTATGGTTTTCAGTTGTTTCCAATCGGGTAAGCGAAATTCCTTCCACTCCGTAACCAAGCATACAGCATCGGCTCCATTTGCAGCATCGTATATGTCGTTACAAATTTCTATATCAGGAAAGTCCGGCAATGATTTCACTATGGGATCAAAAGCCCTGATTTTACAGCCGGCATCCGACAAAGATTTTAAAAGCACTAACGATGGTGCCTCTCGGATATCATCGGTATTGGGCTTAAACGCCAGCCCCCATACAGCAACTGTCTTACCATTGAGATTGTTGCCCAGATGTTTACACAATTTGTTAAACAACACCTGTTTCTGCTCTTCATTCACGGCATCCACCGCCGCAAGCACACGCATATCATGCCCATTCGCCTTGCCGGTATTCACCAATGCCCTGACATCTTTGGGAAAGCAAGACCCGCCATATCCGCATCCAGCGTAAAGGAACTTGTTACCTATTCTGGCATCGCTTCCCATTCCAAGCCTCACTTTATTCACATCCGCCCCGACCAACTCGCATAAGTCGGCTATGTCGTTCATAAAACTTATGCGTGTGGCAAGCATGGCATTGGAAGCGTATTTGGTCATTTCGGCTGATGCTATATCCATAAACATCACACGAAAGTTATTGAGTAAAAAAGGTTTGTACAGTTTTGTCATGACCTCTTTTGCGCGCTCGCTCTCTATCCCCACTATAACCCTGTCAGGACTCATGAAATCTTTCACGGCACTTCCTTCCTTTAAAAATTCGGGATTGGATGCCATATCGAAATCGACCTTTACCCCACGTTTCTCAAGCTCTTGTCTTATAATGGCTTCAACCTTTTTTGAAGTTCCGACAGGAACAGTGCTTTTCATTACAAAAACAATATGATGATCAAGAGTCTCCCCAATCTGCTTTGCTAAATTGAATACGTAGCTTAAATCAGCTGAGCCGTCAGCTGCCGGAGGAGTTCCCACTGCAGAGAAAACTGCCTCAACACTATTTATAACTTCAGACAGATCTGTATTAAACGACAACCTGCCTGCGGCAACATTACGCAAGACCAATCCATCCAAACCAGGCTCGTAAAAGGGAATTTCGCCTTTATGCAACTTATCAATCTTATTCTTGTTTATATCAATGCATGCAACTTCGGCGCCCATTTCGGCAAAACAGGCACCAGTAACCAACCCAACATATCCGGTCCCGACTATGGCAATCTTCATATAACTTTTTTATTGAATGAATAAATTCGTGGTCACATTCTAACCACTATTCACTAATCACTAAAACTACAATCGTGCATCCACGAATTGACGCGGCAAAGCCGATTTCACGTCGAAAATCACGGCCTCGTCCTTTTGATATTTCGAGAAATCCAAATCCTTGAATTCATCGTGGGAAACCGCCAATATTACAGCCTGGTATTTCTTGTTCTCATCGATTTCCGGTATGAGGTCCACGCCGAATTCGCGTTTTACCTCATCCTTGCTTGCCCATGGGTCGTAAACATCGACATTCACGCCGAATTCTTCCAACTCCTTGTAAATATCCACGACCTTGGAATTGCGTATGTCAGGACAATTCTCCTTGAAAGTGATTCCAAGCAAAAGAACATTGGCATTTTTGATTTTGTGGTCCTTGGCTATCATCAGTTTCAATGTCTTGTGGGCAATGAAACTTGCCACGTTGTTATTGACCCTGCGGCCGGAGGTGATGACTTCGGGATGGTATCCGAGGGATTCCGCCTTATGTACCAAATAATATGGATCCACACTTATGCAATGGCCACCCACCAAACCGGGACGGTATTTGATAAAATTCCATTTCGTACCGGCAGCGTCTATTACATCGTTGGTGTCTATTCCGACCTTGTCGCAAATCAAAGCCAACTCGTTCATGAAAGAAATGTTTATGTCGCGCTGGGCATTTTCCACTGCTTTTGCAGCCTCTGCCACTTTCATCGAGGGTGCGCGGTGCGTACCTGCCTTGATTATGGAATTATACAAACCGTCGACAAAATCGGCAATTCCGGGGGTCGAGCCGGAAGTGATTTTTTTGATGGTCGTAAGCGTGTTCTGCTTGTCGCCGGGATTTATACGTTCGGGCGAATAACCGCAGAAAAAGTCCTCGTTGAATTTCAGCCCGGACATTTTTTCCAAAACAGGAACACAATCCTCTTCGGTACAACCGGGATATACGGTCGATTCGTAAATGACCACGTCGCCTTTTTTCAATGCCTGTCCGACCAAGGAGCTGGCAGACAATAACGGGGACAAGTCGGGATTGTTGAATGCGTCTATGGGAGTAGGCACGGAAACGATGAACACGTTGCAATCCTTCAATTTATCGGGATGGCAGGCGAAACTCAACCCCTTTCCGCTGTTTGACATATACAAATCGACAGCCTCTTTCATCCCTTGCAAGTCTGCCTCTTTCGTATGGTCGCGACCTTCCTGCAATTCAGCGACACGGGCGGCGTTTATGTCGAATCCCACAACCCTGTATTTTTTCCCAAATTCGACGGCAAGGGGCAATCCTACGTATCCCAAACCGACTACTGCTATTTTAACGTTGTCTTTCATGGCTTTCATGATTAAAAAACCGTTTTCTATATTTTGTTCTCTTCTTTTTCATCGAAATAATTCTCGTTCCTTTTCTTGACTGCCGCGTAATAGTAATTGTTGTTACGCTTGCGCGAACCGTAATACGCTCCGTAACTGCCATAGTAGGTGGAATATTCCATCTTGTTGATATCAACGTCGTTGAACACTAAACCAAGATTCGAAATTCCGTTGGATTTCAACTGTTTAAGCGTATTCTTGCAAAATGCTTTGTTGGTCCTTCCGCAACGTACTGCATAAAGCAGGCAGTCGGATGCGGTTACCAAAGCGTATGCATCGGCGACCAAGCCTATCGGCGAAGTATCGACTACTATGTAGGTATAACGTTTTTTAAGTTCCTCGAATATTTCCAACATCCTTTCGCCACGGATAAGTTCGCCGGGGTCCGGTGGCACATATCCTACCGGCAACACATCGAATTTATGGCCGCCGGGATTCTTTTGTATGGCCGAATCCAAAGTAACATCGTCGTCTCCGGCAAGCAGGGACGACAAGCCTTTCTGCCTTTTCAAGTCCAACAGCTTGCTAACCGACGGTTTGCGCATGTCCAAGTCGATTAACAGCGTAGGTTTCTTCTGCAAAGCGAAAACAGCCGCCAAATTGGAAGACAAATATGTTTTTCCATCGCCGGATTCGGTGGAGGATACGGCAACCGATATGTTCTCCTTGCGTTGTACCATATACTCTATTTTGGTACGAAGGACACGGAACGTTTCCGTTACCGACGATTTCGGGAATTTCTCCACTACGACGGTATCGTGTTCCTTGGTGCGGCGCAAAGTTCCCCAAACGCCGTAGCCGTCGGCAATGGACAATAATTCTGCCTCCGAACGGACAAAAGGATTGAGTACCTCGATCAGGACCACTACGCAAATCGGAATAACCAAAGCTATCAGCAAGTTGGAAGAATACGTCTTGCTCTTGTCCCCGAAATTCGTAATCATCTGCACTCTCGCTTTTTCCAAGAAAATGTTGTCGGAAGTGTTGGACGCTTTCTGTATTTGGGCATCAGCGCGTTTCTGCACCAAGAACGAATAATAGTTGTCGTTGAGTTTGAAAACCCTTTCAATATTCGAGAATTGCTGTTGCTTGTATGGCAGTTCCTGCAAACCTTTGGTAACATCGAGCATTTGCGCCTGCAAATCGTTCTTTTGAATGTCAAGGCTTACCTGCAAGTTCTTCAAGGTTTCGTTCATACGTTGTTTGACGCTGGACAATTCCCTGGCGTACCGTTCATGAATAGGGCTTTTTTCGCCGACTTCCTCCATTTTCAGCTGCAATTCAGAATATTGCAGCACCAATTGCGAAAGGGTGTTGTCCTTTACTCCGAGGTTCGTCGGGGCAATAATCGCACCGTCGTCTACATTGTTGCGCAAATAATCGGTCAAGTACGTGAGGTATGCTTCTTGAAGGCGTATGTCGCTCAGGATGTTTTCCAATTTGGAATATGCCGAGTACAATGACGACGTTCCCATGTTGGCAATATCGAAATTGGCCGATTTGAAGTCTTGCAACCGGCGTTCGCTGTTTTCCAAGGAATCTGTCATGTGCTCGAGTTGGCTGTCGATGAATTCGATGGTTCGCACCGCCGCGTCGTTTTTGCGGTTGAGATTGTCGTCGACGAACATCTCGCACAAGGTATTCAAGAAATCGCAATCCCTCTCCGGCACATTGCCCATAAGCGACACATTGACCACCGACGAGCCTTTCATGGCAAAATCTATCACCAATCCGGCAGAATAAGCATCCACTTTCGATTCTGTCCGGTAAAGCATGAATTTTATGTCGTAACCGGGCATGTAAGCCGCAGTCTTGGCTACCTCGATGAAAAACATGGAATTCTGTATCGCCTTACCGTAGCTGCCGGTATCGGCAAATGCCTGTATGCGGTCATTGCCCTCCGAGGTAATTTCATACCTCTCTCCGTCTATGTCCCTTATAGCGAACTCCCTGCCGTATGCCGCATCGCTTACATAATTGCGTGTTATGCTTATGGGGGAACGCTTATATAGGTTGTTACGCTTGAAGCGCCCCTGTGTATAATAGTCGATGGTAAATTCGGGGTTGGCTTCCACCACCCTTTTGAGCAAGTCGTGCGATGCGAACATTACTATCTGGTTGTTCACATCGCTGAAAGCCCTTTCCAAGCTGAAACCACCGAGCAACTGGTTCTGCCCGTAGGAATATCCCCTTCCGCTTTGTATGATCATCATGGCATTGGATTTGTAAAACGGCTGCCAACTGCGGTTTTTCAGATATGCCAAAGTCATGAATACGGCTATGCTGATGACAAAAAGATACCAGCGTTTCAAAAAACGGGTAATCCACATTATCACGGTAGCCTTGGTCATTCCCGATTGTTCTTCGGAGAAAGCCTGATTGTTGTTTATGTTGGAAGTATTGTCGTTCATATTTTCACCAGATACTCATTCCTAAGTTTATGACCGTAACCAAGAAGTTCAATGACGTGGTAACGGAACCCAAGCTCGACGTGTAATCCTCCACTTTGAAGAAATCCCCTTTTATGGACGGGAAATAAAGCACGTCGTTGGGTTGGACATAGTAATATTCAGAACCGATTATGGAGGCGGTCCTCAAATCGAATTGTTTCATTATCGGACGGCCACCGTCGGGATTGTCGCGGATTATGGTTACGCGGCTGCGGTCGCTGTTGGGCCTTATCTGCCCGGCCAGTGCTATTGCCTGGAAAATATTGAGCTTTTCCTTGTACAACTGGAAGCTGCCGGTCGTAGCCTCTCCCAAAACATAGAACCTGTCGTTGGCGAGGGCAAGCTTTACTATGGCGTCGGGCACGAACGAACGGAGAGTGTCCTGCACCGCCTTGGCGGCTTCGCGCACGGTAAGCCCCGCAACAGGTATGCCGTCGATAAACGGGATGTCGATAGTGCCGTCGTCATACACCCTGAAACCGGACTGCACGCCGTTTATCGTGTTAGACGTATTTTGGGTGGACTTATTGTAAATTTCGTATGATTCCTCGTTCAATGTAAGCACCCTCATGACCAACCAGTCGTTGGGACGTATGCGGTAATACTCGTACTCCGCCTTGGGATATTGCGGCAACTTGTCGTCGGTTTGCAACAAGGTGGTGGACTTGTTCGTGATGCACGACGGCATACAAACAAGCATGGCGGACAGGAACAAGACTATAGCTATACTTTTCCTCATTGTTGTGGTTGCGGCATACATAATCTCACAATTTGCCAAATCAACAATCCGAACGATATTGTGGTAGAAGTTATTCCAATGGCCGTCAAGAAGTTGCGCATCCTGAAAAACTGTCCTTGGAACGCTTTCACATATATGATGTCATTAGGTTGTATGTAATAATATTCCGAACCGAGAATGTCCTTGCTGCGCAAATCGAACTTGTTTACCGTAGTATTGCCATTCACGTCCTGCCTGATTACCTGCACGTGCTTGCGGTCCGAATACATGCCCAAATCCTTTGCAAGCGCCAAGGCCTCGAATATCGTAAGTTTTTCTTTGGTTATCTGGATGCGGGAGGCTTTGGATTCTGTAATTATGTTAAAATAACTGTTGGCTAATTTTACTTCCACCGAACAGTCATGCACGTACTCGCGCAACCTCTGCTGGATATCCTGCTTTATCTCCCTTGTCGTCTTGCCCGCGACAGGCACGGTTCCCACATACGGGAAATCTATCGTCCCGTCATCATATACAGTGTAGGTGTATAATCCTTTGTAATTGTTCGCGCTCGTGATATTGGACGTATTGAATATTTTTTGTGAAGCCTCGTCAAGGGTATATACGTCAATGTCCAATTCGTCCGAAACCTGCACCTTGTAGTCTGCCGGAGTATACACTTGCGGATAAGCCGCTATCCCTTTGTCGGGATCCTGCAAATAGTGCGTCTTTTTCGGCGTAACGCAAGAGAAACACAACAATGACACGACTGACAATATGCCGACAATCCGGTAATTTCTCATTGGATTTAAAAACAATACGCCGCCAAAGATAATAAAAAAATGCAAGAGCGGAATATATCCGCCCAAGCATTTTCAGAGATTTTCACGAACAATAAATTCAACGTCCGGATTGCGTTATGTAGTTAAGCAATTCCCCGTTGAAATTGTCGTTGTTAATAAGATCCTCGATGTTTATGTGCATCCTGTAACGCCAACTGTTTTTCGTGTTGGACGGCACGTTGATACGTTCGTCATTGGGGTTCTCGCGCCTTATGGAAGCATCGATCGAGAACAAATCCTGGATTTGGAAAATCGCCCACATCGCAGGAGAATACAAGTGCTGTACCAATATGTCGCGGCACACCCACCATTCGGCAAAATAGGGTGCAAGCCCCCAATGTCCGAGCTGGAAATTGTAAAAACGCTGCGTCACATCGCGTTTTTCCTCCCACCATCCGCGTATCGTGCTCATGTCGTGCGTGGACGGAGTAACCACGGACAAATATTTGGCATCCGCCGGATGGAAAAATTCTATCGTGTCTATTTTCGGCGCACGTTGGATTTCAAGACTCAGTATAGCCAGTTCGTTCATTACCGAAGTTACGCAATCCGCCACCATTCCGAGATCCTCGCCACATATCATCATGTTCGTCGCACGTTTTATGGCCGGCAATTTGCGCATTGCGGAATACTTCCAAAATCCGTCCTGGCGGCGATAGAAATAATCCACGTAAATTTCTTCGAGCTTGTTTTTGGTAAAGTCGTCCAAATAACGGAAAGAAATCGTGGCTTGCATTCCGTAACGGGGATAATATTCCGTTCCGTTGGAATCCTTTTTCTCGAAGAACAACACGTTGGAAATCAAATCGAACAAGCCCCATTTGATTTTCTCGGAAATTTCCCCGCGATTAAACATATCCTCCACCTGCTTTTGAGTTTTGCAATGAGGTTTCAAACGCAAGATCCAGCCGTCGATTATGTCTATGCAATGCTCCTTGACCCAAGCCGCATCGTCGCCGAACACCTCCCTGATCACGTCGTCGGTGATGAACGGCATGCAGAAACGATTGTAATCGAAACGCACGCCTTTTTCCCCGAATTCGTTGATATGGACCGGTATCGAAGGATGCAGGTAGCCCATTATGCCTTCCACTTGGTCCATGGGTATTTGCCATATCCTGAAAAAGCCGAGAATGTGGTCGATGCGGAAGGTGTCGAAATACCGTCCCATTTGCGCGAAGCGTTTCTTCCACCATTCGAACCCGCTTTCCTCTATTTTTTCCCAATTGTACGTGGGGAGTTCCCAATTCTGCCCTTTTATGGCGAACATGTCGGGCGGAGCACCTGCTTGCATGTCCATATTGAACAAGTCGGGAGATACCCACGTCTCAACGCTGTTGCGGTTCACCCCGATTGGGATGTCGCCTTTTATGATAATGCCGTTCTTGTGGGCGTAATCCACAGCTTCCTTCAATTGCAAATGCAAGTGGTATTGGATGAAGTAATTAACCGAAACCTCGTCGAAATGCTCCTGTTTTACTTTGTCCACCATCCAATGCTGGTAATTGGCATATTCGCCCCAGCAGCTGTGGTCGGCAGTCCCGTAAATATCCCTCAGGCAGCAGAATACCGCATAATCGTCCAACCAATAGCTGTTTTCCTCGTAATATTTCTGAAAATCTCTGTCTGCCAAGAATTTATCTTTTTCTTGATAGTACAATGCCTTCGCATAAGCCAACTTATAATTGACTACTTCAAGAAACTCCACCATGGGCAGTGCATTCAAACGTTTCTGTTTCTCGGAATATTCCTGCATCAAAGGATTGTCCTGGGACAACTTGCCCATTTTGAGCAGATTAAGGTACAACGGACTGAAAGCGAAGACGGTCATTGCCGCGTATGGCAATATGTCGGCATCAGTATGCGTGCCTATCGTATCGTTTATCGGCAAAACCTGTATGAGTTTCAAACCGCATTTTTTTGCCCAATCCACCAATAGTTTCAAATCTGAAAAATCCCCGACTCCGAAACTGTTTCTTGTCCTGAGGCTGAACACGGGCACATTCACGCCCGCACCGTGGAATTTGGTATTGTCCACATTAACGAAAGCATCGGAAACGACGGTGCGGCGACCGGGTTTCACATCCAAGGCGCAATAACGGTCGGCACCGTTTTCAAAATATTTGAAACGTTTGTCCTCGACGTCATAGATACCGTATTTATAGCTTACGCCCTTTCTTTTCTCGTTACCCAAATCCACTTTTACAGTCCACCACGGATATTCGTCGTTCGACATCAATACCGCCTTTGAAGTGTCCCAGTACCCCAAAGCCTTGGCATCGCCCACGATGCACAACGCTTCGCCTTGCTGCAACAAGGGGGCTTTGACCCTGAAAACATGGGTATGTTTTTTAGGGGTCTTGCCTTTCACCGGCAAATAATTGTCCTTGAACAGCACATCCTGGAACGGTGAAGTCATGAACACGTTCTCTACCGCTCCCGGGGAGTTCCACGTGTCATTAAGCCACAACTCCTGCACTTCCGCCGGATTGACGCTGATTTTGCGGTCGTCGCCCCACTCCATGTTATCCAGACCGTTATTGTCTTTGAGGACATACCTGTAAGTAAATTCAAACGGGGCGTCATTGTCCGTCTCTATTTCCAACGACCAGTTTTCGCGCCATTGGAAATTCATGTACACGGCTTTTGAAACATCGCCGCCGCCAAGTTGGGGCAAAGTCCCCGACAACGCCATGTTTTGTCCCCAGCGTGTAAAGTAGTTGATGCTGAAATGGATTTTCATGTTATTCTGGTTTTTTAAGGTTTGTAATACTGAAACATATCCGCTGCCGCATAGCGGTAAAAGCGAATGCCAATTTAGCTAAAATTTTTGAACCCGCGATGGAATGGATGCGCAAAGCCGCTTATTCGAAGAAGCCGAATATGTCTTCTTCCTTGGTTATGGCGGCGTGTTGCTCACAATCGCAACGCTCCGCGATTTCCTCGGGTATGTTGAATTTAAGCG
>JADIMR010000081.1 GCA_017694565.1 Candidatus Enterocola intestinipullorum
CGCTGCGGCTGACCAAATTCTGTATGTCCGTTTTGGAAAACACGCCGCAACGCGACGCTATGGGATAAATCGTGGAATTGCTTTCAGCCAAGCGGCTCAACTCTACCGGTTCGACCCCCAACAACGAAGCGGTCTGGTCTATGAACGCGCCAGTTCCCCCGGCGCAACTGCCGTTCATGCGTATGTCGGGAATCTTGCCGTCCTCGAAAAATATCATCTTGCTGTCTTCTCCGCCTATGTCAACGAAAGTATGGACTTCGGGATGCCGTTGCCTGATGAATTCCGCCGAAGCCACGACTTCCTGCACGAAAGCGTAGCCCGACTTTTCAGCAAACCCCATACCCACCGAGCCGGTTATGCAAACTTTCAAATTGCTGTTGCCGGTTTTCTTCCACATCTGTTGCAATATGCTCTTGGCCGTAAAAGGGATATTCGCATTATGACGGCGGTAATCGGAAAAAACCAAATTGCCGGATTTGTCGAGCAATGCGACTTTCATCGTAGTGGAACCGATGTCCACTCCCAAACGATAAGTTTCAAGAACCCGTTCTCTCATATATGGTATAGTAGCGTATTATACTGGTTATTGATATGGTTGTCCGGTTTCATCACGGTTCCCGGCAAATGCTTGCCGCAACCCCCTCCGGAAACGCCACGCAAAGGTAGCAATTTTTTTGAAATTTAATAGGGCTATTAAATTTCAGGTTTCAGTAGCGGCTAACGCCGCAGTGGATAGTTTGCCGCTTCGCGGCAGGACATCCACCGTGGATGCGCTTCGCTTAATCCACGGTTAAGCATAAAGAAACCCGCACACAAGGTGCGGGTTTCTCTTGTTATGAAGTTATTCTAAGGCGGCTTTGCCGCCTTTGGAACCTGCATTGGCAAAATGCAGGTTCCTTAATGCTTAACTGTAAGTTAAGTGGACAGACGAAGTCCGGCAGCGCACTTACAGTGGAGAAAAAGATGGCAACTTCTTCACAGTCAGCACGCCCGGCATGAGGGCGAAGGTAAGGGATGCAAAACCACCTTATGGAGATTGCACGAACAGATGAGACCGCAGGTCGAATAAGTCCCGCAGTACGGTTTCCACGGAGGATAAGACAATATTTTTTTTATATGCTTGCAATGCAAGCATATAAAAAACCGGCAACCTTTCAGCATTATGCGAAAGATTGCCGGGCCGCTACCAATTTGCCGAATGGCAAACCACCATTTAAAATCAAATACTTCAACTATGAAAACATTGTGTTGCTACCAAACCGCAAACCCGCCGACCAACCACACAGCAGCAAATCAAGTTTAATTCCTCCTTGGGACGATTTTTTGTGATGCAAAGATAAGAAATTTACCCCCCCCCCATTATGCTTAATTTGAGTTAAAAATATTAAAATGCTAACATTTGTTCTTTTTTCCAAAAGATTCTTCTATCCTTATCCACCTGCAAAGGATGAAAATCGGTATCGTGCAAATGCAAACCCAGACAAAGAAATTCGTATAACCCAAGAACTCTTGAATATATCCCGACACCATACCGGGCAACATCATTCCAAGTGCCATTATGCCGGTACATATCGCATAATGCGATGTTTGATACTCGCCTTGGCATACATATATCATATACAACATGAAAGCGGTAAAACCGAAACCGTAACCGAACTGCTCCACGGCGACTGCGGCGCATACCAAAAAATAATTACCGGGTTGGAATGCCGCCAGAGCCACATAGACCAAATTAGGAACGTTCATAAAAAGGAGCATTACCCAAAGGCCGTTTTTCAACCCTTTGACGGCCGCATATATGCCGCCGAGTATACCGCCTACTGTCAAGGCTATTACTCCGACCGTGCCATATACGACCCCCACCTGGCTTGTGTCCAATCCCAATCCGCCCTTTTCCACAGGGTCGAGCATGAACGGCGACGCCATCTTGACCAATTGCGCCTCGCCCAGGCGATACAGCAATATGAAAGCAATTGTCATCCATATTCCGGGCTTCTTGAAAAAACTTGCGAACGAGTTGAAAAATGCTTTTACAGAATTGGCATCTCCTGCCGGACGGTCATTCAAAGGACGAGGCAACACGAAACGGTGATACAACGCCAGCAACACGAAAAAAGCACCAGCACCGTACAGGGTATAACTCCATGCAGCTTGCACACTGCCGAGTCTTTTTTCCAACCACCCTGCCAAAATAACCAAAACTCCCTGCCCAACAATCATCGATATGCGGTAAAAAGTGCTGCGTATGCCTACGAATACGGACTGTTCATGGCTGTCCAATGCCAACATGTAAAAGCCGTCCGCCGCTATGTCGTGCGTGGCAGAAGCGAAACCTGCCAACCAAAGCAAAGCCAAGGTGCTTTGGAGGAAAAACGGCATAGGTATGCAGAATGCGACACCGGCCAGAAGCACGCCCATCACGAATTGTAGAATCCATATCCAACGGCGTTTGGTGCCAAGCACATCCACTATGGGACTCCAAAAAGGCTTGATGACCCAGGGCAGATAGAGCCAACTTGTGTACAACGCGGCATCCACGTTAGACAAACCCAGCTGCTTGTACATGATTACGGAAAAATTGGTGGCCGCAACCACGTATGGTATGCCTTCTGAGAAATACAGCGTCGGAATCCATGCCCACGGAGAAATGCTTTGTTTATTTTTATTATTCTTCATCAATTAATAAAAAATCGATTGGACAGCCACTTGACTTCTTTAACCCTCGTGCAACCATTGTCTTCGCCCTCATGCCGGGCACTTACTTATCACTATTCACAAACCACTAATTACTGCCGCGAAGCGGCACACTAACCACTTATTTAAACACACGTTGGGCGAACTCGGTGAGATACACCCTCCAATTGCGCCATATATGTCCTCCATCGGTTTCCAAATACTCGTATCCGTAGCCTTTTTCATCCAAGAACCGGCGCAAATCGGAATTCTGTTGGTAAAGGAAATCGGTGTTGCCTATCGCTATCCAATACAAGGCGGGCTTGGCCGCGAATACGGCTGCCAACTTGTCCTGTATGTCCTTGTCCGCTTTCAAAAAGTCGTAGAACTTGTCGAATCCTGCCTGTTCGTGTATGTGCAAACCCGCCGAAAACAAACCTACGTAATCGAACATTCCGGGGTAACGGTTGGCTATGGCGAAACTATGGCCTCCTCCCATCGAAAGCCCGCAAACCGCACGGTGTTGCCTGTCTTTCGCCACCTTGTAATGGCTTTCGACGTATTCGACTATGTCCTTGAAACTTTCGTCCATCGAAGCAAGCGGCTTGGGATCCAATTTGAGACTGCCTTCGAATGTCGGCTTGTACATGCCTTTGGACCATTCCCCGGGCGCGGCCTCGCAATTGACATTGCCGTTGGGCATCACGACTATCATGGGAACTGCCTTGCCGGCAGCTATCAGATTGTCCATTATCTGCGCCGTCCTGCCGAGAGTCGGCCATGCATCCTCATCACCACCCGCCCCGTGCAACAGGTACAGGACGGGATAATCCTTCCCGTCTTCATAACCTGCGGGAGTATATACCGTCATGCGGCGTTTCATCTTCAAGGAGGGGCTGTCATACCACACTTTCGACACATTGCCGTGAGGCACGTCGTTGACACTGTACAAATCGCCTTTATCGTTTTCGGCACGGCTCACTATGAATATGTTCATCAACGAGGACACGTCCCTGTTCACGTAAACATTGGCAGGATCAAGCATCCTTACCCCGTTCACGGTAAGCGTATACGCATACAATTCGGGAGCAAGGGGGGCGGTGGTGTACGACCATACGCCGTTTTCGTCCCTTGCCAATGCGGCAGAACCCTGCACTTCCATTTTCCCGGACGGGGTATCTATTGTGGCAGGCGGCAGAAAATCGCCGCTGACGCTTACAGACTCGGCAGCAGGGTCGGCATAATAGAATGTAACGCTGCCATCCTTGTTAATAACGGGCGATTCCGCATCCGTAAGGCTCCATAAAGATTCCTGCGCCTGAATGCCGCTAATGGCCAGCAACAGGAATGACAATAGGTAGATTCTCGTTTTCATTGTATGTCGATTTATCAGGTTTTTGAGAAACAGGCGTTACTTGCCTCCTTTTTTCTTGTAAGGGAACTGGTAGCAAAACGAAAGATCGAAATTCCAATTGGTAACGCCTTCGGCATATTGCCCGAAACCGGGCACGTATGTGGGATAATGCACCGATTCCTTGTACAGATGCGGGAAAAACTGCACCCTTACTCCCAATGACATGAAAAAACTTTTGATCATCTGCACCCTTACCATGGCAACAACTTCCACCCATCCCACATCGGCATTCACAGGTCCTGACGAAACCTCGTCGTCGGTTTGCCAATAATTGTCGTGGATTACCGCCTTGCCAAGGCCGTATGTAACATTGGAATACGCATAACGGGCGCCTATGATAACGGCATGGTCGTATTTACGCGCCGCCGTATTGTTTATAAGATTGTAGCCGACACCGCCACGGACGAAAAAACCGTTGGCCGAATAATCGTAATTTTCAGTAACAGGGTTATAAAACATCATGCCGAATTCCACGACAGGGAAAAGCGTATGCCACAAACCTATGTCCGCAGACACCTCGAACTGGAATTTGCCCCCGTTGAAAAAGGTCAAGACCGGGTCGAACACGTCCGCACTGATGTACACGCCCTGATAAACCGCCCCTTTCTTCTTTTCTTCTTCCGGTGCGGGTGTTTCATCGGCAGGCTCAGTCCGTATCCCCGAAACGTAAGCCGTATCCTGCGAAGTTTCGTAAACGGGAACATATCCGTTGGAAGTCCCGACAGGTTCCGGCGCGTCCGTAACAGGGTTGCCGGCAGGCTCTTGGGCGAATGCCGCACACGACACGCAAAGCAACAGACTAAGGAATATATATCTGCACATGTATGTCTTCTTCAACATTCGTAACCTCCGGATTATAAATCACAGTCTCCCATGTGGCGGAAACATCGCCTTGGAACGAGACTTCGTTCAATGTCTGGAACATCACGCAACCGCACTCCTCGCTTATCAATTGAGGCATAGGCGTATGGGCGACGGTTATGGTAAAAGGATAGGTATAGGATGTGACGGAATCTATCACGTCCGTATAGGAACATTCGAAACGGGTAGTATCGGCATTGGCTTTCAGCGGCAAAAAGAGGCGCGAAGAGGATGCGCCGTTGTAAAGCAGGGAATCAGACCCTACCCCTTTTACGGCAAGCAAAGGAAAAATCCTTTCGCTATTGTCCGCCTTATTGTAAAACACCATGCCCATCAATGCCTTCTGCGCCACATAGCAATCGGAAACGCAGCCAGAAAGCACGATGCAGGCAAGCACGGAAATATATGTAATATGTTTTCTCACTGCTCCGACACGATTATCTCTTCTTTAGCCTTACGTGATTTGGGGCGCGTTGCTCCCAAACCGTAGCCTAACGGAGTCATGGAAACAGGTTCCATGTTATCCGGAAGCTGCAACAACTCGCGGCACAGGGGCACGTCGAAATTGCAAATCCAGCACGTGGACAAGCCCTGTTCGTAAGCAGCCAGGAGCAGGTGGTCGAATATTATCGATGTGTCCACGTCGGCATGGTCCTTGCCGTCGGCCGGGCGTTTCCACGATGTGTCATGGTCGGCACACACCACGATAGCGACCGGGGCTTGCGCGAACCATTCCTTGTCGTAAACCTTGTCGAAGGCTTTTTTCTTCTCCCCACTTATCACATACAGCTTCCATGGCTGTTTGTTACATGCCGACGGGGCCATGCGGGCGCACTCCAAAATATATTCTATTTTTTCTTTCTCTACGGGACGCGGTTCGTATGCACGGACCGAGCATCTGCCGGATACCAATTCTAAAAAATTCATGAGAAGTATGTTTTGATTTCGTTCTTCAAAAAAGACACGGCAGCCATTGTCGGGGAATCCTCGTTCTTTTCGTATGTCGCCAAAATTATCTTTGCCAGTTCTATGGACGGTTTTTGCGGTTCTACTGCCGAAGCGCAGGCATTTATAAGCTGCACGATGTTTTCTTTGGCGTTTTTGATTACGGCCCACGCCTCGTCGCTTAGATAAACCTGCTGCGCCACGTTATGTTCGTATTCGGCCCTTATCGCCGAAAGCAGGGCCGCATGAAGCTGCAAGCAATTCAAACTGTCGTCCTGTATGCGCGGCAGCAGGGAATCGGGACTGATGCGTTCCAAAAACAGCACCATGCGTTCGTATGCCGTCAAGCGCATAGGCAAAGTCGTTTTCTGCGATGCGCGCAAAAGATAATAGCGGTTGACCATTTCCTCGCGTTTGAGGAATTTCACCAACATTACATACACCACGAAAAACACTATCAGGGCAGGGATGCAGTATTTCAGTATTTCCAAGAAAGTTTCCACGACGGTTATTGTTTGTTGCTTAAATTCAATTGCCTTGCGATATGGTAATTATTGCGTTCCTGCGACGACCGGCTTATCAATTCTCCCAAAAAACCGGTAAGGAAAAACTGTGTGCCGAGAATCATCGCCAGCATCGCAATGTAAAAATACGGGCTTTCCGTTACGAGCGGGGCGCGGTAATTGCCGTAAATGGCCATAAGCTTGTTTACCCCCACGACCACGATCATGATGAGGCCCACGAGGAACATGAGCGAACCGCCTACACCGAAAAAGTGCATCGGTTTCAAACCGAACTTGGACAAGAACCACAGCGAAATCAAATCAAGATACCCGTTTATGAAACGGCTCAACCCGAATTTGCTTTTGCCGTACTTGCGCGCCTGATGGTGCACTTCCTTCTCCCCTATCTTGGAGAAACCGGCGTTCTTCGCAAGATAAGGAATATATCTGTGCATTTCGCCGTAAACCTCGATGTTTTTCACTACCTCTTTCTTGTAAGCCTTCAAACCGCAGTTGAAGTCGTGAAGTTTTATGCCCGAAACCTTGCGCGCCGTCGCGTTGAAAAGCTTGCTCGGCAGGTTTTTCGTAAGCACGGGGTCGTGGCGTTTCTTTTTCCATCCCGACACCAAATCATATCCGTCTTCGGTTACCATTTTATACAAGGCGGGAATTTCGTCGGGACTGTCCTGCAAATCGGCATCCATCGTAACCACCACATCGCCTTGCGCCTGCTTGAAACCGCAATACAAAGCCGGCGATTTGCCGTAATTGCGGCGGAACTTTATACCCTTGGCTTCCGGATTGTTTTTGCAAATATCCTCGATTACGGTCCACGACGAATCCGTACTGCCGTCGTCCACGAAAATCACCTCGAAAGAATAAGCGTTGGCTTCCGCCACCTTCTTGATCCATGAAAACAATTCCGGAAGGGATTCTTCCTCGTTATACAACGGTACAATGACTGACAAATTCATTATTGATCTGGTTTTTTAATGTTTTTCAATGCCACTTTCGCTATGCCGGCAAGCGGAAATCCGAGCAGTACGCCCGCCAACACGTAAATCCAAATAGTCTGATACACCATCATGGCAGGAGTCGGGGCCTGCATTTGCCCGAACATCTCCCTATATTGGCCGAACACCGGCATTGTCTCCGACAACAAATCCATGTTGGACAACAACGTTTCGTATTGCCCTTGCAGGAAACCCGGGTTTATGAAAGCGAAATAAACATATTGTGCTACGGCAAGTATTGTCGAGGCGAAGAAGAAAATCATGAAAATGAAACGGAAATAATGCCAATATCCCAATACCCCGGGCGGTTGTTTCCTACCGAAAAGCACGGCAAAATACAAAACTAAAAAAGGCAACATCAAGATACAAAACGTATATACCAATCCGTATCCGCTGCCGCTCAACGACATCACTTCCGCAAAAAACTTGAATATCAAGAACAAACCGAGATACAGCCCGTAAACCATAGCCGACTTGTTGATATTGAATCTTATTTCCGCCTTGTCCATATTGCAAAGATAGTGTTTTTTAGTGGATAGTGGTTAGTGGATAGTTATTCAGATCACAGGTTACAGGTGTCAGGTTTCAGTGGTTAGTGGGTAGTGATTAGTGGGTAGTGATTAGTTACAGATAGCACCTCGTAGTGTTCGCACTATGTTGAAAGTAGGTTTTAGTGCAAGCACAGGGTTCAAGGAAGGTCGCCCCCTCTGGGGGCAGTAAAATCATCTTTGATGATTTTACGGGGGATAAGACAATGACATGGGCATGGACATTGTAGCGAAGCGGAAATGCCCATGCCCCCTCTGGGGGCAGGATTTAGCCAAAGGCTAAATCCGGGGGATGAGACAATGGCAAGCCTGCGCAGCAGGC
>JADIMR010000082.1 GCA_017694565.1 Candidatus Enterocola intestinipullorum
GTATGCAAAAAAATTTTGCCGCAAGCTACGGCTTCCTCGGCAATGCAAAGCGGAAGTTGAAGAAATTGATATGATTCAACTTCCGCTTTGGGCGATTATGCTGCACTAAAACTCTAACTCGCTACGCTCAAACACACGAGTTTTGAAAAATTACCCTTGCTTCGCAAGTGCTAATTTTTCCGTTAGCATAATCGCCTATTGCCGGTTGCCTCCGCAATAGCGGCGGTTTTGTTAGTGGATAGTGAATAGTTAATAGTTAATGGTGGATAGTGGTTAGTTGCGGGTTGTGCCGTTTAGTGCCAGCTATCGCGGGAGTTTGGCACCTCGCAACGATAGCAACCAAGTTCAGGGTGCTTGCCCCCTCTGGGGGCAGTTTTTTATCTGCAAGATAAAAAACGGGGGATAAGACAAGGCTTGCGCTTGCAAAGCAAGCGGCATAGGGATAGTCCTGTACAGGAAAGTTCATTTAGGAGCTTTCCTGTACAGGACTATCCCTATGCCGAGGAACACTATGTTCGGCAGCCAGATTGCTAGCACGGGGTTTACACCCGCTTTTACGGTAAAAGTGGAGCTCATAAGCGTGCATAATATGTATATCGCGCTCAGGGCAAGTCCCACGAACATGTTGAAGCCTTTTCCTCCACGCACTTTTTTTGCAGACAATGAAACTCCTATCAGCGTGAGGATAAACGAACCGAAGGGCAGTGCGAAACGTTTCTGGTATTCCAATTTGTAAGCGTTCAGCCCGGCCCGGCCCCTTTTTGTGTTTTCTTCGATAAATCCGGTCAATTCGGGATTTGTCAGGCGTTCATGGTGGTTTTTGATTATCATGAAGTCTTTCGGTGCCATGTCTATCGTAAGTGAAAGACTGTCCCCGGATGACAAATGCTCGTACAGGCCGTCGAAATCGCGCTTCGTGTAGCGGAGCAGCAGCCAGTTTTCATCGCCTTTGTAATGTATGGTCTGCGCGGTTATGCGGCTTGCCAGTCTTTTGCCGTCGAAACTGTCTAACGAGAACCTGTACCCTATGTCGTTTACGACGTTGAACCGCTCCATGTATGCGATGTCTGAATCGTTTATGCGGAATTGCACGTTGCGCAAGCTTATTTCCGGAGGCGTATTGTCAATGTATTTGCTTTCGAACTCCAAACGTTTGTCGTTGCCTTTCGGAATGACGTAAGAGCCTATGTAAAACGTGAACAGGGCGATTACGGCCGCCGAAAGCATGTATGGCAGCATTATCCTGCGAAAACTTATGCCGCCCGCCAACATGGCGATTATTTCCGAATTGTATGCAAGTTTCGATGTAACGAATATGGCGGAAATGAAAGTGAACAGCGAACTGAAAAGATTGATATAATAAGGAACGAAATGCACGTAATATTCCATCACCACCGTTTCCAAGCTCAATTCCGCCTGGTAGAAGTTGTCCATTTTTTCGGTGATGTCTATGACAATGGCTATGCTTATGACCATAAGAATTGAAAGCACGTATGTGCCCAACATCTTACGCATTATGTATATGTCGATTTTTTTTGGAAGCATGGCAACCCGTTCAACCTGCAAAATTAATCCACAATCGCCAAGTTGCCAAATTTAGTCGCATCCATGCCGCGTCGTCCTATCTGGCGGGATGAGGCTGACTATCCCTGATTTTTGGTATGCGGACGAAAAAATATCCCCAAAAATTTGGAAGCTAAGAAAAATGATTATATATTTGCACTTACAACAAAGTTGTAATGATTTCATCTTTGCAATAAATATTACAAACCTTGCGGCAAATGCATGGCAAAGCGGTAAAATATTTGGAGGAAAAAGGCATAAAGCCATCTGTGCAACGGATTGCGATAATGGAGTATTTGTTGTCGCATCGTACACATCCTACCGTGGATATGATATTCAACGATTTAAGTCCGTCGTATCCCACGTTGTCGAAAACAACGGTTTACAACACATTGAAATTGTTTGTGGAAAACGGGGTGGCCCTGCGTTTGGACGTGGACGATAAAGAGGCCCATTACGACGGAGATACGACAACGCAGGCTCATTTTTACTGTCTGGGGTGTGGCAAGATTTTGGATATTTACAGCAATGTGGTAACCACGGACAATATTCCAGAATTGCAAGGGCTTGACATTCTCGAAACCCGCGTTTATTTCAAGGGATACTGTAATCAATGTAAAATTGAAAATTAAGAATTTAAAGTAAGGGATTGATGGAGGCCGGTCATAATCCTAAAAAGAATGTTTTGGAAAATAAGTCTTTGCTTTTCGCCCTTAGGATTATAAATGCTTATAAATATATTACACAGGACAAACAAGAATATATATTATCCAAGCAGTTGTTACGAAGCGGAACTTCCGTAGGAGCAATGATTAAGGAAGCGGAGTTCGCGGAAAGCAAGATGGATTTTATTCATAAATTGAATGTAGCTTTAAAAGAGGCGAATGAAACCAGATATTGGCTAATGTTGTTGAAAGGTGCGGAATATATATCTGTAAGTGCTTACGAATCCATAGAAGAAGATTGTAATGAGTTGATAAGATTATTAGTAAGTATAATTAAGACATCAAGACAAAATTTACCTAAATAGTAACCATAATTTTTAATTATAAACTTTTAATTTTTAATTGCCATGAAAACCTACGTATGCACAGTTTGCGGTTACATCCATCAAGGAGAAAATCCTCCTGCGAAATGTCCGAAATGCGGAGTTCCCGCAAGTAAATTCAAAGAAGTGAAGAAATAGTAATTTGTTCTGGGTGTGTTGTAACGCCTGAAACGAAAAAACTGATTATCAAATAAGAAGATTGTATAACCATTTAATAGTAAAAAGATGAAATTCATTTGCACAGTGTGCGGTTATGTACACGAAGGAGATGCAGCTCCTGAAAAATGCCCCCAATGCGGACAACCTGCCAGCAAGTTCAAAGTTTTGGAAGAAGGTCAAGAACTTAACTTCGTAACAGAGCACGTCATAGGCGTTGCCGCCGATACCGACGACGAAATGAAAAAAGACCTCAACGCGCATTTCATGGGTGAGGCTACCGAAGTAGGCATGTATTTGGCCATGAGCCGTCAGGCTGACCGCGAAGGTTATCCCGAAATTGCAGAAGCTTTCAAACGTTACGCATTCGAAGAAGCGGAACACTGCGCCAAATTCGCGGAATTGCTCGGCGATGTGGTTTGGGACACCAAAACCAACCTCGAAAAACGTATGAATGCCGAAGCCGGCGCATGCGCAGACAAGATGAGGATTGCAAAACGCGCCAAAGAACTCAACTTGGACGCAATCCACGATACCGTTCACGAAATGGCGAAGGACGAAGCACGCCACGGCCGCGGCTTCTATGGATTGTTCAAACGTTACTTCGGCAAGTAAACGGTAAAACCGTCCGATATGCGAGCCGTCCTGTTTCCGGGACGGCTTTTTTTGTTCATAACTTTTCTCTTTCATGGTCTGTTTTAACAAAACCATTGCGTAGCTTTACGACTTCGATTCGATTTTGAAAAACACGTAAATATGGATTTCGTACACTTGCATGTGCATACGGAGTTTTCGGTTTTGGACGGATTGTCCAAGATTCCGGAACTGTTGGACAAGGCCCGCCGCTGCGGCATGAAGGCGATGGCGATAACCGACCACGGGGTCATGGGCGGCATAAAGATGTTCGTCGATGCCGTGGACAAGATGAACGCAAAGCCCGCCAACGACTTGAAAGACTGCATGAAGAAAATCAAAGATTGCAACGACCCCGGGAAATTGGAGGAACTTGAAAAAGAGCGGGAGAAATTGCAGGCTGCGTTGGACAATTACGTGCCGTTCAAACCGATATGCGGTGTCGAGGCCTATTGCGCCCGCCGAAGCAGGTTCAGCAAGGACGGGCAGTACAAGGAATATGACGCTGGCTGGGGCAAGGAACGTGCCATAGACAAAAGCGGCTGGCACTTGATTCTGTTGGCAAAGAACAAAACGGGTTATTTCAACCTTTGCAAATTGGTATCGTTGTCGTATACCGAGGGCTATTACATGAAGCCGCGCATAGACAAGGAGTTGCTGGAAAAATACCACGAGGGCATAATAGCTTGTTCGGCATGTTTGGGTGGAGAGATCCCTTCCAAGATATTGGCTGGAAAGATTGAAGAGGCGGAAGAAGCCGTGCTGTGGTTCAAGAATTTGTTCGGGGACGATTATTATTTGGAGTTGCAGCGTCATAAAACAGACAAGCCGAATGCCAATGTGGAGGTATATGAACGCCAGTGCGAGGTGAACCCCGTTTTGGTGCAATTGGCACGCAAGCACGGCATAAAACTCATTGCTACCAATGACGTGCATTTCGTGGAGGAAGAGCATTCCGAAGCCCATGAGAAACTGTTGTGGATAAACACGAACAAGGGAGGATCCGGCAAGGCGGCCGACGACGAGGATTCAGGTGTGAAACAGTCCGAGGATTCTTCCGGAGGCCGTCGTTCCGAAATGACGTACAGCAAGCAGGAATGGTTCAAGTCGGCGGAGGAAATGTCGGAAATCTTCTCCGATTTGCCGGAAGCTTTGCAGAATACGGTGGAGATTGCCGACAAAGTCGAGGCGTTTTCCCTTAATTCCGACCCGCTGATGCCGCGTTTCGATATTCCGGAAGAATTCGGTACTGAAGAAGAATATCGCAGGAAATTCACTGCCGAAGAACTTATAACGGAATTCACCTGCGATGAACATGGGAATCCGAATACGGACAAGGACGCGGTTGCGAAGAAGATAAAGAAGCTCGGCGGTGCGGACAAGTTGTACAGGATAAAATTGGAAGCCGATTATTTGGCAAAGTTGGCATGGGAAGGGGCGAAATACCGATATGGCGAAAATCTGACTGACGAGCAGACGGAACGTATCAAATTCGAACTGCACATAATGAAAACGATGGGTTTCCCGGGATACTTCCTTATCGTGCAGGATTATATCAAGGCCGCCCGCGAACAACTCGGAGTAAGTGTCGGACCGGGGCGCGGTTCGGCGGCAGGTTCGGTGGTCGCCTATTGTTTGAGGATAACCGATGTGGACCCTTTGAAATACGACCTTCTTTTTGAGCGTTTCCTGAATCCCGACCGTATTTCGATGCCTGATATAGACGTGGATTTCGAGGATTCGGGACGAGATGCCGTATTGGATTATGTCGGCAGGAAATACGGTAAGGAGCGTGTGGCGCATATAATAACGTATGGCACGATGGCTGCAAAGAGCGCGATTGCCGATGTAGCCCGCGTGATGGACGTGCGTCCGGACATGAGCGCCAAGTTGCGCAGCTACATTCCCGACAAGTTCAGCGAGTCGGTCAAGGATGCTTCCGGCAAAACTCCGAAAGTGAATATCAAAAACTGTATCAAGTATGTCCCTGACATGAACAAGGTCCGTTACGGCGACGATACGGTATTGTCCGAGGTCGTGGAATACGCTTCCCAGTTGGAGGGTACGATACGCAACTTGGGAGTCCATGCCTGCGGTGTCATTATCGGTTCGGACGACATTTCCAACCTTGCGCCCATGCAAACCGTTCCGGATACCAAGAACAAGGACAATGATATTTTGGTTACTGAGTACGACGGGCATTTCGTGGAATCCGTAGGTTTGATAAAAATGGACTTCCTCGGTCTCAGCACGCTTACCATTATAAAAGAAGCCATGGCGAACGTCAAGAAATCGAGGGGTATCGAAATAGACATAGACCACATACCCATTGACGACCCCCTCACATACCAATTATACAGCGAGGGAAGAACCGTGGGGACGTTCCAATTCGAATCGGCAGGAATGCGCAGGTACTTGAAAGAATTGAAACCGACACAGTTCGAAGACCTTATAGCCATGAACGCCTTGTATCGTCCGGGCCCTATGGAATATATTCCTCAATTCATAGCCCGCAAGTCGGGGCGTGAACCGATTACCTACGATATTCCCGTAATGGAGCGTTACCTTAAAGACACATACGGCATAACCGTATATCAGGAACAGGTGATGCTTTTGAGCCGTTTGCTTGCAGGCTTTACCCGTGGCGAGTCGGATACCTTGCGTAAGGCTATGGGTAAAAAGTTGGTGGAAGTGCTGAATAATCTCAAAGGCAAATTCATGGACGGCGGCAAAGCCAACGGGCATGATGAAAAAATATTGGAAAAGATATGGCACGACTGGGAACAATTCGCCAAATACGCATTCAACAAGTCCCATGCCACGTGTTATTCCTGGGTGGCATACCAAACAGCATATCTTAAAGCGCATTATCCTTCGGAATTCATGGCGGCGAACCTTACTGTCAGCAAGGATTCGGCCACCGATGTTGCCAAATTCATGGAAGAATGCAAGAATATGGGCATAAGGGTACTGTTGCCTGACGTGAACGAATCGTTCGACCATTTCATGCCGAACTCGAAAGGCGACATCCGTTTCGGCTTGGGAGGAATCAAGGACTTGGGCGGCAATGCCATCGAAGCGATAATCAAAGAGAGGGAAAAGAATGGCAAATTCAAGGATTTGTTGGATTTCATGCAAAGGGTAAGTCCTACGGATTGCAACAAGAAATCATTGGAAGCTTTGGCGTTGAGCGGCGCGTTGGACAGCCTTTGCGACGGCAAGAGGGAACTGTTTTTCATGTCCGCAGGCAGCAAGGGTGAAACCTATTCGGAAATGTTGTTGAGGTATGCTTCGCGTTATCAAGCCGAAACGGGTGCTGCCGCTTCCCTGTTCGGCGACGCGACTTTCGGCATAGAACCCCCGCAAGCCCCCGAATATGTACCGTGGTCCATACTTGAAAGGCTTAAAGAGGAGCGGGAACACATAGGCATGTACCTCTCTGCCCATCCGTTGGACGATTATGCGGCCGAGATGAAATGGTGCACGCATAACATGGTACAGCTATCGGACAATGAGTATCTTGCAGACCATGACATGAACAACCGCACCGTAAGGGTAGGAGGTATCGTAACCGATGCGAAAATCGACAGGACGAAAAAAAGCAACCAGCAGTACCTGAAAGTAACGGTAAGCGACTTTACGGGTTCGTATACGTTTGTTATTTTCGGCAAGCAGATGCAGTTGTTCGAAACCCAGTTGCAGGTGAATAATTACGTGATACTGACAGGTCAGGTAATGGAAAGGAAAAACAACCTGCAAAATACCGAACAGACCGAATATCAGGTGCGTATCAATTCCATCGTGCAGATGGAGGAGCTGCGCCAAAGGGAATGGATATTGACCCTTGCCTTGTCCATACAAGGTATCAACAACGATTTGTTGGAAGCGTTGCTTAAAAACAAGTGCAAACCCGGACACAAGGGCAAGTCGGTGGTGGCTGCATTGAAAATGGAGGTTTGGGACGATGAGAAACATCTGGATTTGAGAATGAAGTCCAATTCGAAATATGTAGTGGATTTGTCGCTTCTGAACAGATTGCAGGCTTTGCAATCCGAAACCGACGGCCGCATAAGGTACAAGCTCGCTCCCGCATCGTGAGCGGTGCTTCGCAACACTACGGTTATTATAATTTTTAATTTTAAATTTTCAGTTTTACATTGAATAAACCCTATCTTTGTGTACCTGATAATACAGTAAGTATAAATCTTAAAATAAAGGAAAGAGATGTTGGAACATTTTTCAGATTCTGGTTTTGCCGGTCAATTGCAGGCAAACAGTGTGGTTTTGGCGGATTTCAGCGCGACTTGGTGCGGTCCATGCAGGGCCTTGACTCCTGTCATTGAACAAATAGCTGCTGATTATGCAGGAAAAGTGTTGGTAGGAAAAATAGACGTGGACGATTGCCCGGAATTGGCGGAAAAATACGCGATAATGAGCGTTCCCACAGTTATGATTTTCAAGGACGGGCAATTAGTGCAGAAAATTGTGGGAGTTTCACCCCGCGAAGCTTACACTTCCGTCTTGGACAGCCTTGTCTGAGGCAATCGCGCAAATCGCGCTGTTTTGGCGTATAAACAGATCAACGGCGGTTAGCGGCGGACATATCCGCCGCTAACCGCTAACATTAACCACTAACAAACTTCCGTCTTGTTTAAGAAAGAGCTGCAAAGTTTTTTTTCGTCTTCTACGGCAATAATCATAATCTGTGTTTTTTTGTCGGCTACGGGTTTGTTCCTTTTTGTCTTGCCCGGAACCTATAATGTATTCGATTCAGGTTATGCCAATATCGACGGTTTGTTCGTGTTGGCCCCGTGGCTGTATCTTTTTTTGGTGCCGGCACTTACCATGCGCACGTTTGCTGACGAATATCGTTCCGGGACGATGGATTTGCTGCTGTCAAAGCCTGTATCCCCGGCCAAGTTGATATTGTCGAAATTTTTCGCCGGCATGGTCCTCGTGCTGCTTTGCATGCTTCCGACCCTGTTTTACCTTTTGCCCGTCAGTTTGCTCGGCGCGCCTGCGGGAAATATGGATTATGCGGCTTTTGCAGGTTCGTTCCTCGGCCTGTCGTTTTTAGCGGCCGCATACGTCGCGATAGGGATGTTTTCTTCTTCGCTTACGCAGAACCAGGCGGTTGCGTTCGTGTGCGCGGTATGTCTTTGCTTCTTCGTTTATTACGGGTTCGAATTAGTGTCCCTGGCCGTCGGCGACGCGGCTGCGGCCGACAAGATTTCGAGGTTGTCGATGTCCTACCATTATGACTCGATAGGGCGCGGTGTGATAGACAGTTCGGATGTAGTATATTTCCTGTCGGTTTCAGCTTTGTTCATTCTGTCGTGCGCGTTGGTTATTTTCAAGAGGGGCTACAAGCAGGCTGCCGCCTGTGCCGTTCTCCTGCTTTTTTTGAATGTCGCGGCTTCCGAATGGTTCGTCCGGCTCGACCTCACTGCAGAGAAACGTTACAGCCTTGCCGCACCGACACGTAATTTGTTGCAAAGTACGGAAAAACCGGTCAAGGTGGACCTGTACCTTACCGGCAATGCTAACGTGGGCTTCCACCGCCTCTACGAGGCGGTGCGCGGCATGTTGCGCGAAATGGATGCTTACAGCGGAGGCGGCATTACGGTACAGTCGCACGACCCTGCCGATGCTGCGGACAATGACGAGCGCAACAGCCGCTATGCCCGCCTGCAAGCGGCGGGCATGAAGCCCGTTGCCGTGTACGAACGCGACGGAGAGGGCAACATGCAGCAGAAGTTGGTGTTCCCGTGGGCGGTGGTGAGCATGGATGGCGACAGTGTCAACGTGAACCTGCTCAAAAACATTGCAGGCCGTTCAGGGGACGAAAACCTCAATGTCTCCATCGAATCGTTGGAATACGAACTCGGCGACGCGCTTCGCAGACTGTCCAATAAAAACCCGTACAGGATAGCTTTTTTGGAGGGACACGGCGAGTGGGACGAAGCGCATGTCTATGATATTACGGAAACCTTGTCCAATTATTACCATGTGGACAGGGGCGTCTTGTCCGGCAATGTTGCCGAACTCGATGCTTACAAATTGGTAATAGTCGCCGGTCCTGTTACAAAATTCGAGGAATATGAAAAATTCGTCCTCGACCAATACATAATGCGAGGCGGCCGTGTGCTTTGGTTTGTGGACGGGGTGATGTCGGCAGGCGACGACGTGCTTTATCCATTGGACGTGAACTTGTCCGACCAGCTTTTTACCTACGGGGTGCGTGTCAATCCATGCCTGTTGTTGGATACGGATTGCCTGACCGTGCCTTTGAATGTCGCTTACGAGGGCGAACCTGCACGTTTCGAACCCGCTCCGTGGTATTATTCTCCCTTGTTGTCGGGCAATGAAAACCTTGCGCTATGCAAGAACCTGTCGAAAGTGAAAGCCGATTTTTGTTCGGCAATCGATTTCGTTGGAAAAGACAGCCTTGTACGTAACGTGTTATTGTACACGTCGGGCAGGACGGCAGTCGAACCTGCTCCTGTCCCAGTCCGTTACGACGTGTTCGGAATCCCGGTTACTCCCGGTACTTTCCAGTATGGCAAGGTTCCGGTCGCGGTGTCGATTGAAGGCATGTTCCGTTCCGTGTTCGCCAACCGCATGACCCCCGACAGTGTCGATACCGCAGGTCGCGGGATATTGCAAAAGTCGGTCGCGAACAAAATGATAGTAGTAGCCGACGGCGACATAATCCGCAACGACGTGGTTGCCGGCGACAACGGCATGGAAATAGTGCCGGCCGGCTATGACCGCTATTCCGGGATGTCTTTTTCCAATGCCGCTTTCGTACTCAATTGCGCGAATTTCTTGACAGACGATGAGGGCTGGATGCAGCTTCGTGGCCGCGAATTGAAGTTGCGGCTTTTGGACAGGGAGTCCGTCGCGGAACACAGGACAATGTGGCAGTTGCTCTGCATGTTTGTGCCATTGATAATCTCGGTTGCTGCTTGCGCCACGGTCGCGGCAATGAGAAAGAAAGCCGCATCGGCTTGATCCATGTCCAGCGTGCGGTATGCCGGGGCGCGCATTTCATAATTTATGATTTTTAATTTTCAATTTTTAATTGATAAAACTATATTTGCGAATACTCATTGATAAATAACAAAAACATCATAATACCATGAAATTTTCAATCGCGTCAAACCAGCTTCACGAGCGACTGCAAGTGCTTTCGCAAGTCATAGTGTCCAAGAACAACATCAGCATGTTGGATAATTTCTTGTTTGAATTTTATGAAGGGAAATTGAAAATTACCGCCTCCAACATGGATTTGACAGCAGTTACCGAATTGCAGACCGCCGATCCCCAAGGCGAGGGTACGGTTGCCGTCTCATCGAAGTACCTGCTCGATTTGTTCTCGGCCCTCGGCGACGTGCCCGTAACGTTCGACGTGAATGAAAGCAATTACCAGATAAAGTTGTCCACGGGAGCTGGGCAATATTCGTTCATCGGGGTTTCAGGTGCGGAATACCCGCGCTATAAGGACCTTGAAGAAGATGCCGGCTCGACCTCGTTGGATTCCGCGAAAATATCTGCGGGCTTGGACTCTTTGATGTTCGCAGTGGGGCAAGACGAGTTCCGTCAGATTTTACAAGGCGTGTATTTTGATTTCTCCGGTGAGAATTTTGTCATGGCCAGCACCAATACGCAGGTTTTGTCGCGTTATACGTTTTTCGGGATGTCGCACGGGCAAATGCCGTCGTGTGTCGTGCCGACCAAGACGGTCGCGCTTTTACGCAAGATAATAGCCAAAAAGGAAGAACCGTTCACCATGACGGCTGACAGCAAGAACGTCCGTTTCGATACCGGTGAGTACCTGTTGATAAGTAACAGGTTGCAGGGTGCATATCCCAATTATAATTCCGTTATCCCGCAAGACAGCCCGTATAAGATAATCGTCGACCGTGCCGACATGTTGTCGGCGTTGAAGCGCGTGGCGGTATGTACCAATTCCGCTACTTCCTTGGTCAAATTGAACATATCTTCCGGCAAGCTGCGCATTTCGGGGCAGGATTACGATTTTTCCACTGCCGGCGAGGAAACCATTCCCTGCCAATACGAGGGCGACGACATAGAGCAGGGATTCAAGGCTACCAATCTTATGCAAATAATGCAGAATTTGCAGGCCAAAGACATAATCATAGGCTTGACGGATCCTGTAAAGCCCGGGACATTCACCCCTCTGGAACAGACGGAAGGCACGGAATCATTGGTGATGTTGGTTCCCATGATGTTGAGCTAAAAGTTTAAACCGCAAAATTTATGGAACTTAAATTGACCAACCCGATTATTTTTTTCGATTTGGAATCGACCGGGCTGGACATTGCAAAAGACCGCATAGTGGAAATTTCCCTGCTGAAAGTATTCCCTGACGGTACGGAGAAGATAAAGACATTGCGCATAAATCCGGGCGTTAAGATGCCTGCCGATGCTTTTGCCATACACCATATCAGCGATGAGGACGTGAAGGATTGTCCCAAATTTGCCGACGTGGCAAAAGAACTTGCCAAGGATTTCGAGGGATGCGATTTGGCCGGTTATAATTCCTCGTATTACGATTTGCCTCTTTTGGTGGAGGAGTTCCTGCGTGCCGGCGTGGACGTGGATTTTTCCAAATCAAAGATGGTGGACGTGCAGGCAGTGTTCCATAAGATGGAACCGCGCAACTTGTCTGCTGCATATAAGTTTTATTGCAACAAGGAACTAAACGGGGCGCACGGTGCGGAAGCCGATACCGTTGCCACTTATGAGGTACTGAAAGCTCAATTGGACAAATATCCGGATTTGAAAAACGACGTGAACGCCCTTGCCAAGTTCACCGCGAACCCCAAGCACGGTGTGGACTTCGCCGGCAGGATAGTGATGAATTCGAACGGGCAGGAGG
>JADIMR010000083.1 GCA_017694565.1 Candidatus Enterocola intestinipullorum
TGTCAGTCCTACATACAATATCCAAAAGAATTTCGCTGTTTGTCCGACTCTTGCATGGAGCTTGGACTTGTTTACGCCTGGCACTTCGGCGGTAAAAAGGCTCATGCCGTCGAACCCGATTACCGGCAATATCGCGAGGAACATGGTTATGATTCCCAATCCGCCAATCCATTGTGTCAGTCCCCGCCAGAATAGCAGACCGTGAGAAAGGCATTCTACATCCGTGAATATCGTGGCTCCTGTCGAGGTAAAGCCGGACATGGTTTCAAAAAAAGCATCGGTTATGCTGTCTACGGCACCGCTAGTATAAAAAGGCAACATCCCGAATATTGAAAAAATAATCCAAACGAGCGAAACTACGAGGTATCCTTCACGTTTGCCGGGTTCTTTAGAATTTTTGGGAGTGAATATGAGTCCGGCGCCGGCCAAAACTGCCGCACTTCCGGCAGCGATCAGAAAGTCCAAGTAGTCCTTGTCTCCGTAACCTAACGATACCATGCCGGAAATTACGAGAAACCCCGCTTCAATAAGCATCAGGTAGCTTATTATGCGGATAACCATTTTTATGTCGGGTAAACGCATCTGACAGTGTAAAAGAGTAAGAAGGAGGTTTTACTTGAATAGTTTTTTTATTTTGTCTATGTTTTCGATTCCGCAGAAGACTATTACCTTGTCGCCGGGCTTTATGTGTGTCGAACCTACCGCGACTATGCCTTGTCCGTCCCGTATCACGCCGCCGATAGTCATGTTCGATGGCAACCTAAGCTCCATAAGCGGGGCTTTGCAAATGGAAGATTTTTCGCCGGCAGTGAGTTCTACCACCTCCACATCCGCGAAAGTCAAGCAGTTGACTGTTGAATTGCCGCCCAATATCATTTGGTAGATATGGCTTGCCGTGATGATTTTTTTGTTTATTATCGCTCCGATGTCCAGGTTCTCGGCCATAGCGATGTAATCGAAGTTTTCCACTTCGGCAATTGTCCGCCTTACTCCGTAACTTTTTGCCATGAGGCAGGCTAGGATGTTGGTCTCAGAGTTTCCGGTCAAGGCTACGAAAGCGTCGTATGACGATATTTCTTCTTCTTTGAGCAGGGCTATGTCCCGTCCGTCCCCGTTTATAACCAAAGCGCGGTCGGTAAGCCCGAGCAGGCGGTTGGCTTTGTCAATGTCTTTTTCTATCACCTTGCAGGACATGCTCGACGGCAGGCCTTCAATGGCTTTTATACATACGCGGCTCGCGCCCATGAACATTACTTCGTTTATATGTATGTTTTCCTTGCCTGATTTCTGCCTTACTTCGTCGATGCCGTCTTTGGTCGTTATGAAATAAACTATGTCCCCGTCGAGTATAAGGTCGTTGCCGGAAGGTACGAGAGTGTTTTCCCCACGGCGGACGACCACCGTGCGGACTATGTTGTTGCCGCGAAATGCGTCTTTGAGGGCTAGCCCGCAAATAGGAGCGTTTTTGTGGATTTTCGCGGCTATGACGGTAAGCGCGCCGTCGGACAGTTCGATGTACTGCCTCACCCATCCTTTTTTTAAGGCATCGGATATTTCGCGGGCCGCGAGCATTTCCGGGAATATGAGGGAATCAACGCCGATACTCTTGAAAAATTCGCTGTTTTTAGGCAGCAGGTATTCTTGTTTGTCGGTGCGTGCAAGGGTCTTTTTCGCGCCGAGGTTGGTGGCCAGCAGGCATGCCGTGATGTTGGTACTGTCCTGCGGGGTTACGGCAACGAACAAATCGGCAGATGTTACCTGTGCTTCACGCAGGTCTTCAAGCGACAATGGAGATCCCGTTACCGACAATATGTCGTAATTGGTCTCCAAAGCTTTGATTTTTTCAGCCTGTTCGTCGAGGACGATTATCGTATGGTTCTCTTTTGAGAGCATTTTGGCCAAATACGTGCCGACGTCCCCGGCTCCTGCTATGACTATTTTCATGATGGATAATCTTTTTGTGATGGAATCAATAGCTTAATTTCCGTGCTTGCGCCATTTTGCGTTTGTCTTCGTTCTCGCGTATGGACTGGCGTTTGTCATAAAGTTTCTTGCCTCGCGCCAATGCTATTTCCACTTTTGCAAGACCACGGTCGTTGATAAACAAGGCGGTAGGAATCACCGAGAAGCCCGGAAGCCGCGAATCTTCTTCCAGTTTCCGCAGTTCCCGTTTGGTAAGCAGCAGTTTGCGGTCGCGGAGTGGCAAGTGGTTGTTGTACGAGCCGTCTGCATACGCGCTGATGTTCATGTTTTTGATCCACAATTCCCCGTTCGCGAAGTAGCAATATGCTTCCGACAGCGAGGCTTTCGACATACGTATTGATTTGATTTCCGTACCTGTAAGCACTATGCCGGCCGTGTGGAAATCCGACAACTCGTAATCGAAGCGTGCCTTTTTGTTTTTTATGTAAACCTTTTTATCCAATGTCCGTTATTGTTTCAAGTTTGAAGCCGGTTTTATGCCATTTCCGGCATACACAACATAATCATGCCTTTTGCGAGCAATGGGGCGGCAATGAGTACGCCCCCTGCAATCAATGAATACAAACCGTTTTTTTTCCTGTCTGCGGGCAGGTAGACGTTGATGCCGTCGTAAACTATGGGAAATACGTAAAATGACAATATCAGAGGCAACAGCAGGTTGTCGAATATGATTCCGGTCATGAAAGTCAGGAACAAGTACCCGCTGGCAAAGCTGCAAAACCCGAGGCTGTCCTTGAATTCCGATTTGATTTGCAACACCTTGATGCTGAGCACGTGCAGTACGAATGCGGACAAGTACAAACCTGCATAAAGGCTCAGGCAATCTAGGACCCAGCGTCCGAGGCAGTCTTGCCAGCTTGAAAAGCCGGACGCAAGTGCGCGGATGGCAATGCCTGCGGTTACGCAAAGCAATATGTGCAAGTTGGCGAACCGGCTTGCCTTGTATTGCTTGCCAGCAATATCCTGCCAAGTCTTTTCGGGCTTTATTATTAAACCGTATAATAATGTGTACGTGTTTTGCTTCATATCACGTTGCGAAGATAGTGAATATTTTCCTCTGCCAATCAATACGGATGTAGCTTATTATATACCGCGATTTTTTAATTTTTGAAAAAATGTAAAATTATATGCGTAATAATGCTTACCTTTGCATTAGTGCTATCCTTACCACCATACTAATTTATACCTTATCGGTTTATTTGTTGCGTAATGATGTTGGATATTCTTATGTTTTTGGCAACCGCGGCATTGTCGGTAGCTTGTTTGTATGCGTATTTTCCAATTGCGGAGAAATCCGGCATGTTGGCCGGGGTGAATCATAGAAGTTCGCATATCAAACCCGTGGTAACGGGGGCCGGCTTTATTTTCGTGTTATCGTTCGCGATGTACATGGTGGATCTTTTAATCAAGGGCGAACCTTGTCCATGGTTTTTCGCGGCGGGCTTTTTCATCCTTGCGATTGTCAGTTTCTGCGATGATGTAAAGGACGTGTGGTTCCTGTACCGCTTGTTGGTCCAACTTGCAGGTATCTGCCTTATGCTTTTGCAATTGTCATTTGACGAGCAGGAAGGGTTTGGAGCCTCTCCATTGCGCTGGATTGCCATTTTGTGCATGGTGTTTTATGCGATGGTGAATATCAACCTTTACAATTTCATGGATGGCATAAACGGCATGATGGGGTGTTTGACCCTTGCCACGATTATTCCTGCCATGCTTGCCAACATGTACGTCATCGAGTACATGGACAACTCCATATTCCTGTATCTTTTGCTTCCGACGGCTATTTTCCTGTTTTTCAATTTCCGCAGGCAGCCTAAATGTTTTTCCGGAGACGTGGGAAGCATAACCGTCGGCTTTACGCTTACATACATTGTCCTGTCATTGGTTTTGGCAACCGGGAACATGGTTTACCTGTTCCTGATGGCCGTGGTGTATATCGATGCGGGGCTTACGGTCGCGCAACGTCTTTTCGCAGGGCAGAACATCTTCAAACCTCATAGGATACACCTCTTCCAATTGCTTTGCAACGAAAACAAGCACAACCACCTTTTGGTGTCGTCGGCGTATTGCGGGGTGCAATTGGCTTACGGCTTGCTTATTTTCGCCCTTAATTATTATGAGGTGGAGTATTACGTGCAGTACATCATCTGTACCGTGATTTTCGCCGTAGCTTGCGTTGCGTACCTTTTGGTAAAGCGAAACATCATGGGTGGCCATCTGTTGGATATGGATGCCCGCTTTGTAAAACAATGCGACGAATAAATTGCATTTTTTTAGGGCAAAAGCATTGCAATTCCGTTGCAAGGAATAACTTTGCATATCGGTAGGAAAATACGCGCTGAGTACGTGTAATTTTCAAATAATTAACATTTTAGGACAAATTAGATACTATGATTCCTGAACAAATCGAACATCTCGGCATCGCTGTGCCGAGTATTGAAGAAGTTTTGCCCTTTTACGAGCAAGTTTTGGGTTTGAAATGCTATGCCATCGAAGAGGTGGCCGACCAAAAAGTGAAAACAGCGTTTCTCAAGGTGGGTGAAGTGAAATTGGAGTTGTTGGAACCGACATCGCCGGACAGCACTGTGGCCAAATTCTTGGAGAAAAACGGCGGAAAGTGCCAAATCCATCACATTGCCTACAAAGTGAACGATATAGAATCCCGCCTTGCAGAACTTAAAGAAAAAGGAGTGCGCCTTATAGACGAGACCCCGCGCAAGGGTGCGGAAGGTCTTACCATCGCGTTCCTGCACCCGAAATCTTCCGCCGGCATACTTACCGAACTTTGCGAGAAGAAATAATAGCAAAGCTAACTGAAAAATCATATATATGAGCAAATTAGAAAACGTAAAGAAACTCATCGCCATGCGCGAACAAGCACGTTTGGGCGGTGGACAGAAACGTATCGATTCGCAGCATAACAAAGGCAAACTGACTGCCCGCGAGCGCATACATCTTCTTTTGGACGAAGGCAGTTTTGAGGAAATGGACATGTTCGTTACCCATCGTTGCGTGAATTTCGGAATGGAAAAAGAGCATCCTCTCGGGGACGGTGTCGTGGTTGGACAGGGTACGATTGACGGTCGTTTGGTGTTTGTTTTCGCGCAGGATTTCACGGTATTCGGAGGGTCGTTGTCCGAAACAATGTCACAGAAAATATGCCATGTGATGGACAAGGCCATGAAAATGGGCGCTCCGATCATCGGTATAAACGATTCCGGTGGAGCACGCATCCAGGAAGGATCGAATTCCCTTTCGGGATACGCGGAAATATTCGAACGCAATATCCTGGCTTCGGGCGTTGTTCCCCAAATATCCCTTATTTTCGGTCCATGTGCAGGTGGTTCGGTATATTCGCCGGCACTTACCGATTTCATAATGATGACCGACCAGAACAGTTACATGTTCATCACCGGTCCGAAAGTGGTAAAATCGGTAACCAACGAAGACGTATCGGTCGATGATTTGGGAGGCGCGATGGTTCATGCCACGAAATCGGGCGTAACGCATTTCAGGGCAGCGACCGAGGAGGAAGGCTTGGCCTTGACCCGCCGTTTACTTTCGTTCCTGCCGTCAAACAATATGCAAAGTGCTCCCGAAGTGCCTTGCACAGACCCGATTAACCGTTTGGTGGATGAATTGAACGAAGTCGTTCCGGACAACCCGAACAAGCCGTATGACATGCGCAACATAATCACTTCGATTGTGGACAACGGCGACATCTTGGAAGTCCAGCCCGAATATGCCCGTAACATAATCTGCTGTTTTGCACGTTTCAACGGCGTAACGACAGGTATCATAGCCAACGAACCCCAGTATCTTGCAGGAGTGTTGGATTGCGACGCTTCGCGCAAGGCCGCCCGCTTCGTGCGTTTCTGCGATGCGTTCAACATACAGATTCTGACACTCGTGGATGTCCCCGGGTTCCTTCCCGGAACAGGCCAGGAATATGCCGGCATAATCACGCATGGTGCAAAGTTGATGTTCGCATACGGCGAGGCTACTGTACCCAAAGTTACCGTTACCATACGCAAATCTTACGGCGGTTCGCATATCGTGATGAGCTGCAAGCAATTGCGCGGTGATTTCAACTACGCATGGCCTTCTGCCGAAATAGCCGTCATGGGTGCTTCCGGTGCAATCGAAGTCCTTTATGGCAAGGAGTTGAAAGCAATTACCGATGCGGAAGAAAAAGCGAAATTCATTGCGGAAAAAGAGGCGGAGTACCGTGAAAAGTTCTCCAATCCGTACCAGGCTGCCGGCATGGGTTACATAGACGACGTAATCGAGCCGCGCAATACACGTTTCCGTGTAATCAGGGCCTTTGAAAGCTTGCGCACGAAACGTCTGACCAATCCCAAGAAAAAACATTCAAACATCCCCTTATGACAACCGCGCTTTTATCAATAAACTGGGGCAATGCCTTGATTGTTACCATCGTCGGCTTCGGATTGGTAATAGTCCTGCTTATCGTGCTTGTTTTGGTTATGAAAATCTTCGGATGGTTCTTCACACATGGCACGAAAGCGGCTCCTGCTGCCGCCAATGTTGCCGGCGGTACGCAACCGCAAACCCAATTCCTCACGGACGAGGAGTTGGCAGCAGTTTCGGCCGCTGTGAATTCCTGCTTCTTCGGAGTCCACGACTTTGAAGATCTCACCATTACCATACATCATGACGAGCAGGACAGCGACTGGACATCGAAATACACGGCATTAACCCAATAAATCAAATATTAAAATGAGCAAATTCAGAATAACCATAAACGGTAACGCATACGAAGTTGCCGTGCAGGAAACCGGGAACAATACCGCCGATGTGGAAATTTCCGGCAAAAAATTTTCAGTGCAAGTGGAGCAGGAGGAACAAGCTTTCCATCCTGTGGCGGCCCCGCGTCCCGCAGCAGCACCCGCAGCTTCCGGTAAAAAAATGGTTTCAAAGGCTGTCCGTTCACCGCTTCCAGGCAATGTGCTAAAAGTTTTCGTTACCGTCGGACAGGCAGTCAAACGCGGCGACACGTTGGTAACCATAGAATCCATGAAAATGGAGAATGCCATACTTGCGGAAACCGACGGGGTTGTGAAAGGTGTGCTTGTCAGCGCAGGACAATCCGTGATGCCCGGCGACGTGTTGGTGGATTTCGGCGCGGAACAAAAGGAATTGGAACAGCCCGCACCACAGCAGCAACAGGTAAAACAAGCTGTCGCAGGAAAGAAGACCGTAACATCCCCGCTTCCCGGCACTGTTTTGAAAGTCCTGGTAGACAAGGGTGCGAAAGTCAAACGCGGCGATACGATCCTTACAGTCGAATCCATGAAAATGGAAAACAGCATAATGGCCGAACGCGACGGCGTGGTTACTGATATTTTCGTGAAATCCGGACAGAATCTTATGCAGGGCGATGCTCTATTTGTACTTGAATAACTGAAAAAACGTAGAGTATGAAAAAACTGTGTAGTGTGATTTTGGCAATGCTGTTCACGTTTTTCTCCGTGCTTCCATTGGCGGCACAGGAAGACAGTGTGCAGGCAGTTGCCTTGGAAACGGAGGCGGTAGCCGCTGTTGCCGAAGAAGTCGAGGCTGTCGAGACCGAGGTTGCCGTCGAAGAGGATTTGGAACTCGGACAAAGCCTTGTGGATTTCTTTAAATCCATGGGTTATTACATGTTGGGTGTGCAGTGGAAGTGCATCATAATGTTGGTAGTCGGCTGTATCCTGCTTTATCTGGCAATAGTCAAAGGTTTTGAACCCCTTTTGCTTTTGCCGATAGCAATGGGTATGATACTTACCAATCTTCCCGGTGCGGAAATGTACCATAGCGAATTATTTGCAGGCGGACATGTGCATTGGCAGGAACTTGCCGCGAAAGGAGGATTGCTCGATTACCTTTATTTGGGCGTGAAATTGGGCATATATCCCTGTTTGATTTTCGTCGGCGTAGGGGCGATGACGGATTTCGGCCCGTTGCTTGCCAACCCCAAAAGTTTGTTGATGGGAGCTGGTGCGCAGTTGGGCATATTTGCTACTTACCTTTGTACCATAGCATTGGGATTCACACCGCAGGAGGCTGCTTCGATAGGTATAATCGGTGGTGCGGACGGTCCGACGGCCATATATCTGACATCCAAGCTGGCTCCGCATTTGTTGGGACCGATAGCTATTGCGGCTTATTCGTACATGGCTTTGGTGCCGGTTATCCAGCCTCCAATCATGAAGGCTCTGACAACCAAAAAGGAACGCGCCATCGAAATGAAACAATTACGTGAGGTTTCAAAAACGGAAAAAATTCTTTTCCCGATAGTAATTACCATAATCGTTTCCTTGATGGTTCCGGCTGCCGCATCTCTGATAGGCTGCCTTATGTTGGGAAACCTTATGCGTGAGTGCGGTGTTGTGGAGCGTTTGAGCAAAACGGTGCAAAACGAGTTGATGAATATCGTAACCATATTCCTTGGAATTACGGTCGGAGCAACTGCAACGGCCGACTCTTTCCTTAATTTCCAAACGTTGAGCATACTTTGCGTAGGTGTCATAGCGTTCGGTTTGGGAACAGCAGGCGGAGTGCTTATTGCCAAGTTGATTAATGTGTTCAGCAAGGAAAAAGTCAATCCCCTTATTGGTTCGGCCGGCGTATCGGCAGTGCCTATGGCTGCACGTGTTTCGCAGGTTGTAGGGCAAAAGGAGAACCCCGGCAACTTCCTGCTCATGCACGCCATGGGACCGAATGTCGCAGGAGTTATCGGCTCTGCCGTAGCAGCTGGCATTCTCCTTAGCATGGTCGGATAAGAAAAATTTTCAAGGCAATAAAAAAGTACGTCCGGAAAAACCGGACGTACTTTTTTATTGCCGTTTTGATAGTACTCAATTAATCACTACCGGTACTGTGAAGTAGCCTTGTAGCAATTGTTGTACAACTTCCATGTCTTCTTTTGACGGTTCGGAAACGTCCGTAAGCCTGTAAGGTTTTCCTAACGCTTCATATTTGTGTACCCCCAAGGTGTGGTAGGGAAGCAATTCAACACGCCGGACGTGTTTGAAGCAGCCGAAAGTTTCCCCGATTGTCCGCAAGTCCGCCTTGTCGTCGCTGTAACCCGGTACGATAACCAAACGAATCCAAAAATCCTTGCCTTTTTCTTCCAAAAAACGGGCAGTGGACAAGGTGTTGCGGTTGCTTTGTGAAGTCAGGGACTTGTGTTTTTCATCGATGATTTGTTTAATGTCAAGAAGCGTGAGGTCGGCTTCTGCCAGCAGATTCCGTGCGGTTTCGTTGTTTATGCTGCCATTGCTGTCCAAACATACGTGAATGCCGCGCCTTTTCAATTCCCGGACTACCGGTAATAGCTCGGAGGCTTGCATTAATGGTTCTCCTCCCGAAAACGTTACGCCGCCTTTGCGTCCGAAAAACGGTTTTTCACGCATTGCCATGTTTATGATTTCTTCCGCCTTGGTTTCCGTCCCGCCCTGGCAGTCAATCGTGTCGGGGTTCGCGCAATACAGGCAGCGGAAATTGCATCCCTGCAAAAACACGACGAGCCGAAGACCCGGCCCGTCGAATGTTCCCATGCTTTCGTAAGAATGAACACGTATCATGATTCAAGTCTTTTTTGTCAGTTTCCCACGACTCTCGTAAGCCGTACTTCACGCATACCCGTTCTTCGTCCGGCACCGCCGGAGCGCAGCGTAGGCAAAAACTGTGCAAACGAGAGCATGAACAAATTCATTTGTTCATAGCCAAGTGCAGCCAGCTTTGGACAAAGTCAACGGCACGCAGTGCCGGCGGCGTAAGCCGTTAATATGAGTGGACAGTGGATAGTGGACAGTTGCAGGATGTGTCCCGTATCACTTTCCGTTCGGCACCGCCGTAGCGCAGCGTAGGCACTGGGCACGCAGTGCCGGCGGCGTAAGCCGTTAATATGAGTGGACAGTGGGTGGTGGACAGTTGCAAGATGTGTCCCGTATCACTTTCCGTCCGGCACCGCCGGAGCGCAGCGTAGGCACCAGCATAAAGTGCTGGCGGCATAGCCGTATAATAAAATGTTGTAAAGAAGCTGTAGCTTCTTTACATTTTTTCGTGAAAACTGCGGCTTATGACTTCCAATTGATGTTCCCGGCTAAGTTTTGTAAAGTTTACAGCATATCCGGATACACGGATGGTAAGTTGCGGGTATTTTTCGGGATGTTCCATCGCATCGTAAAGCATTTCGCGGTTTAGAACGTTTACGTTCAGATGGTGCGCACCCTTGGTGAAATATCCGTCGATGAGGCTCACGAGATTCTCGACACGTTCTTCTGTCGTAGGACCGAGCGATTTAGGCACTATCGAGAAAGTGTTGCTGATGCCATCTTGCGAATCGCGGTAACGTAATTTCGCAACTGAGCTCAAAGAAGCCACGGCGCCGTTTTTGTCTCGGCAGTGCATGGGATTCGCTCCGGGTGCGAACGGTTGTCCTTTTTCGCGGCCGTCGGGGGTAGCTCCGGTCTTTTTGCCGTACATGACGTTCGACGTTATGGTCAAAATCGAAAGTGTGGGACGTGCGTTCTTGTAAACCGGAAGCTTTTTCAATTCCTCGCTGAAATAATATATCAGATCAACGCCCAATTGGTCCACTTTGTCATTGTCGTTGCCAAAGCAAGGATATTCGCCCACAATCTTGAATCCTTTGCTAAGTCCGTTTTCATCCCGCTCGACAGTAACTTCCGCGTAGCGTATCGCCGACAAGGAGTCCAATGCTATTGACAAACCTGCCACGCCGTATGCCAAATTGATGCGCGGATTGGTATCCACGAATGCCATTTGGGCTTTTTCGTAATAATATTTGTCGTGCATGTAGTGGATGATGTTCATCGCTTCGTTATAAACGCGGGCAACTTCTTTAAGCACGAGTTTGTAGTTGTGCATTACCTCCTCGTATTTGAGATTGTCGCTTGTAAGCGCGGGTATGCCTTTTACAACAAGCGTGCCTGTATTTTCGCAACGGCCTCCGTTGATCGCGAGCAGCAATGCTTTTGCCAAATTGCAGCGCGCTCCGAAGAATTGTATCTGTTTGCCTATCTCCTGATATGAAACGCAGCATGCTATTCCGTAATCATCGCTGCCGCGTACTTCGCGCATCAAGTTGTCGTTTTCATATTGTATCGACGAGGTGTCGATCGATACTTTGGCGCAGAAATCCTTGAAACCTTCGGGCAATTCGGGACTCCATAGGACAGTGAGGTTCGGTTCGGGAGAAGGCCCGAGATTATAAAGAGTTTGCAAGAAACGGAACGATGTCTTTGTAACTTTCGTGCGTCCGTCGTTGAAACGTCCGCCCAAGGCTTCTGTAACCCATGTGGGGTCTCCTGCAAAAATATCATTGTAAGATTGCATCCGCAAATGACGTACCATGCGGAGTTTTATCACGAATTGGTCGATTAGTTCCTGTGCGAAACTTTCATCTATGAGCCCGTGTTGTAAATCGTGTTCAATGTAGATGTCCAAGAATGACGAAACATTGCCCAACGACATAGCTGCACCGTCTTGTTCCTTTACAGCAGCAAGATACGCCATGTAAACCCATTGCACTGCTTCTTGTGCATTGTTTGCAGGACGCGACAAATCCAAATCGTAATAGCTGCCCATTACCTTGATGGCTTCCAAAGCTTTTATCTGTTCAGCGACTTCTTCGCGTAGACGAATGCGCTCATCCGTCATCGGACCGGTCAGGTTGCGGAGATCCGCCTTTTTGGACATTATAAGGAAATCTGCTCCGTATAGGGCAAGGCGGCGGTAGTCGCCGATTATGCGGCCGCGGGCGTAATTGTCGGGGAGACCGGTCAAAAAGCCCAACGAACGGAACATGCGTATTTCTTCCGTGTAAACGTCGAACACTCCGTCGTTATGGGTCTTGCGGTAGTTGGTGAAAATGTCTTTGATCTTATCGCTTACTTCCACGCCGTTTTCGCGACATGCGCGATTCACGACATTGATGCCTCCGAAAGGTTTGATGGCCCGTTTAAGCAATTCATCGGTTTGCAACCCGACAATCAGTTCGTTGTCGCGGTCGATGTAACCTGCTTTGTGTGAAGTGATAGTGGATACGACCGATGCGTCAAGGGAGCGTATGCCGCCACGTTCGCTTTCTTCGCGCATGGCTTCAAGACACTTGTTCCACACTTTCATGGTGCGTTCAGAAGGACCACAAAGAAAAGAAGCATCTCCGTAATAGGGAGTGATGTTTTTGTAAACAAAGTCGCGTAAATCGACTTTTTCATTCCAATTTCCGTTTTTGAAATCCATTGCAATAATAGGTATTAATGAATTTGTATTATGGTTTCAGCCGCGAAGATACGTCTAATTTGCCAGCCCTCAAATTGTTTGCCCGCGATTACCGTTTCTTTGGGATAAAGGATTGTTCCCATCATCTATTTTACGGGTTTTATTGTTTCGTTTGTGTTACAAAAAAATCGGAGCTCCCGATAAACGAGTGCTCCGATAATGAATATGCGAGTTGTATAAAACTATCTCACATAGTGTACATAGTCGGCTTTGCGGGGGGCGGGGGCTGGTAGCTCCTGGGCGGGGTAGCCGATTATGCAGTTCCCGATGCCTTCGTAGTCGCCTTCAATTCCCCATGATTTCAATAAAGCCTTGCCTTCTTCGCTGTCGAACACTTCTTTGGCACGGTGTATCCAGCATGTTCCCAACCCGACAGCGTGGGCGGCGTTCATAAGGTTGCCCATTACCAACGCCCCGTCGTAAATGTACGTCGGGCAACTGCGGTCGGCCAACACCACCAATACCGCAGGGGCTCCGTAAAACGGATCATTGTCGGTTCCCATAACCCTTGCGTTCAGGCGGGAGAGGCTGTCTCTCATTTGCTTGTTTGTTACAGCTATGATTATCGGCGATTGCATGCCTTTGCCTGTCGGGGCGTATGTGCCGGCTTCAATGACTTGCGCAAGCAATTCTTCGTTAGGCAAACTGTCTTTGTACGCCCTTATCGCGCGTCGTGTTTTCAAATTCTCGATTGTCCCGTTTTTATCCATGTCCGTGCCGTTTTCGTTTTTGCCGCACGTGCAAGCTGTCATGAACGCTATTACGGCGGTTGTTGCTAGTAATAAGATTTTTTTCATTGTCGATGTGATTAAAGTGTTATTATCTTCATGCAAATATAAAGTTTTTAAGTGTGTCCTGCATTTCTAAAAAAACTAACCACTAACCACTAACCACTAACCACTATTTTATTATCTTTGCATAGCAAAATAGCAATCGGCCTCGTAGTTCAATGGATAGAATAAAGGATTCCGGTTCCTTCGATCGGGGTTCGACCCCCCGCGAGGTCACTACTCAGGAAACTTCTGGCCGCCGTATGTATTCTCACATGCGGCTACCGCAGGTTTTCAAGATTCGTGTATAGTTATAGTGTCCTTAGTCGTTTCAAACATCTCCAAAGCATACGGCCCGCAACAAGTGTTGTCCGGGCTTTCTTTCAATTTGGACGACGGCAATATAACCGGTTTGTTAGGACCGAACGGTGCGGGGAAATCCACGACCATGAAAATCATATCGGGCATACTGCCTCCCGATTCCGGGTCGGTTTTAATAGACGGGACAGACATGCTGGCAGGAAAAACGGCTACGAAGAGGTTGGTAGGCTATTTGCCGGAGAACAATCCTTTGTATCATGACATGTACGTTAAGGAGTTCCTGATTTTTATTGCCGGATTATACGGAATCAAGGGCAAAACGGCACGGGCAAGGGTGGAAGAGCTTATCCATGCCACAGGTTTGGAAAATGAATGCTCCAAGAAAATCGGAACCCTTTCAAAAGGGTACAAGCAAAGGGTAGGGCTTGCCCATGCAGTGCTGCACAAGCCCCGGTTGTTGGTTCTTGATGAACCTACCACTGGTTTGGATCCGAACCAGATAATACAGATAAGGCAGTTGATAAAAGACTTCGGTTGCCATAGCAGTGTCTTGTTCAGTACGCATATAATGCAGGAGGCTGCCGCCGTATGTGACAGGATACTGATAATGAAAAAAGGAGAGATAGTTGCCGACATGCCCACGGAAGGAAAATCGGCGGAGGAACTCGAAACCCTTTTCAGACGACTCACGGCATGATTGACGAGAATTTCGATATACGGAGAGTGCAGACCCAGGACGGCGGGGATTTTGAAAACGTCTTGCGCCCGTTGGCTTTTGAAGACTTCAAGGGACAGGAAAAAGTCGTCGAGAACCTGCGTGTGTTCGTGACGGCCGCACGTATGAGGGGAGAACCGTTGGACCATGTCCTTTTGCACGGCCCTCCCGGATTGGGGAAAACCACCTTGTCGAACATAATTGCAAACGAACTCGGCGTGGGGTTCAAGCTCACGTCAGGTCCCGTGTTGGACAAACCCGGGGATTTGGCCGGATTGCTTACAAATCTCGAACCTAACGATGTGCTTTTCATTGACGAAATCCACAGGTTAAGCCCGGTAGTGGAAGAGTATTTGTATTCCGCAATGGAAGATTTCCGTATCGACATCATGATAGACAAGGGTCCGAGTGCCCGTTCCGTACAGATAAACCTGAACCCCTTCACTTTGATAGGCGCGACTACGCGAAGCGGTTTGCTTACAAGTCCGTTAAGGGCGCGCTTCGGAATCAATTGCCATTTGGAATATTATGATGCGGACACGTTGCAGACCATAATTCTTCGTTCTGCGCGTATCTTGGATACGCCTTGCAAGGACCAGGCTGCTTTGGAGATAGCGAGACGCAGCAGGGGAACTCCGCGTGTGGCAAACTCATTGCTTAGGCGCGTGCGCGATTTTGCACAAGTGAAAGGCCAGGGTGTCATTACGAAAGACATTGCGAGTTACGGTTTGGAAGCTCTAAATATCGATACCCACGGGCTGGACGATGTGGATAACCGCATACTGTCCACGATAATCGACAAATTCGCCGGCGGCCCTGTCGGGCTGAATACCATCGCGACATCGCTCGGAGAGGATGCGGGGACAATTGAAGACGTGTATGAACCGTTTCTTATAAAAGAAGGATTCATAAAACGGACCCCGCGCGGTCGTGAAGCAACCGATCTTGCATACAAACATCTCGGACGTTCGCGTTATAATACCCCGTCATCGTTATTCGATTGATTACTATAATCCAAGTCATAACGTCAAGGGGCAGGCTCCGGCAAGCTGCGACAGCCGGCAAAATTCCATCCTGGGATTTTTTGCTTTTCCCAAAAAGCGGGTTTTACATAATGTCGAGCGTGCGCCAAGACCTGCTTCCGCCGCGGTACAAACGCTAATGGACACATGCGATAATCCACTAAATAAACCGATTCGAAGTTTTGGTTTTTAATTGTCGGACAAAACCATTGTAACCTGTAACCTGAAACCTTGCAAATGGCAGACATAAAGAAATTGGCAAAGGAAACCGCGGTATACGGCGTAAGCAGCATCTTGGGAAGATTCCTTAACTGGTGTCTCGTGCCGTTATATACGTATGTGCTTGCAGATACTGCGGAATTCGGAATTTACACCAACATATACGCATGGACGGCTCTTGCTTTGGTAATCCTTACTTACGGAATGGAAACGGGATTGTTCCGTTTCATTAACAAGACGGAAAACGACCCTTTGACCGTGTACGGGACTGCTCTTACGAGCCTGTTCGTAACATCATCGTTGTTCCTTGCCGTGGTATTGCCCAATTCCGGCACTGTCGCGGCATGGCTCGGTTACGGGAAACACCCCGAATATATAGCTATTATGGCTGCCGTGTTGGCTATGGATGCTTTCGGCAGCATTGTTTTCGCCTACCTTCGGCATAAGAAAAAGTCAGTCCGGTTCGCTCTTCTGAAATTGTTTTTCATAGTAGCGAATATCTTATGCAACATTTTCTTTTTGGTGCTTTGCCCGAAAATATGGGAGTCCGCACCCCGATACATTTCGTGGTTTTACGTACCTGATTACGGTGTGGGGTATATTTTCGTTTCCAATCTTATCGCCACGTCGTTGGAAACCTTGCTGCTTTTGCCGTCCGTTTTCGTAGGCAGGTTGCGTTTTGATTCCGGCTTGCTTGCAAGGATGTTGCGGTATTCGCTTCCCATACTGGTGTTCGGAGTGGTTGGAATCATGGACCAGTCATTGGACAAGATGCTGTATCCCATGCTTTTGGACGACAGGGACGCGGCTGAATCGCAACTTGGGATTTACGGGGCATGTTATAAGATTGCCCTTATCATGATGTTGTTCACGCAGGCGTTCCGCTATGCTTATGAGCCGTTCGTGTTTTCGAAGAACAAGGATGCCGACAGCCGCAAGGTTTATGCCGACATAATGAAATACTATATCATAACCGCGTTGGCTATTTGCCTCGGCATGGTGGCATATTTGGACATATTGAAATATCTTATCCACAGTTCGTATTGGGAAGGATTGGTGGTTGTTCCAATTATCCTTGCCAGCTACCTGTTCCAGGGGATTTATTTCAATTTGTCGTTTTGGTACAAACTGGCGGACCGCACGATATGGGGAGTGTATTTGTCGTTGTTGGGATGTGTGGTCAATTGCGCTTTGTTGTTCTTGTTAGTGCCGCGCATAGGCTATGTCGGGGCTGCGTTGGCATCTCTTTCCGCATATACGGTGATGATGCTTGTTTCATATTTTCTCAGCCAGAAAAACATGCCCGTGGATTACGACCTGCATGCGATATTCAAATACGTCGGGCTTGCCGCGATGTTGTTCGCAGGAATGGAAATATTCAAAACACGGTGGTTTTGGGTGAATATTTTGATAAACACCTGCTTGCTTGCCATATTTGTGGTATATTTGGTGAGGACGGATTTGCCCTTGTCGCAAATCCCATTGATTAATAAATCTGTAAAACGGAACAAAAAACAAGTATCATGAATTACGTATTTTTGGCTGATGGTTTCGAAGAAGTCGAAGCATTGGCGACGGTAGATGTCTTGCGCCGCTGCGGGATAGAGGTGCAAACCGTTTCCATAAGTGAGACCCTGGAAGTAGCCGGTGCACACGGCATTAATGTAACGGCCGATTGCAAGATGGAAGACGTGGATCTTTCACTTGCCGATTTCCTGATATTGCCCGGAGGACTGCCAGGTGCCACGAACCTTAGGGATTGCGAGGCTTTGCAGGAAGTTTTGAAGCAACATGCCGCGAAAGGCGGGAACTTGGCCGCGATTTGCGCTGCCCCCATGGTATTGGGAGGCTTGGGATTGCTTGAAGGCAAGGAGGCAACCTGCTATCCCGGCTTTGAAAAATACATGATTGGTGCAAAACCGGGTTCTTTGCCCGTCGTACAGGATGGCAATGTGATTACAGGAAAAGGTCCTGCGTTCGCATTCGCGTTCGGCTTGAAGATTGCCGAAGCGATAAAAGGCAAGGAAGTTGCCCGCGACGTGGCGGCAGGAATGCTGTTGCAATAAGGTCGGCAATTAAAAACGCTCCACTGCTTTCATCAAGAGTGGAGCGTTCTTTTTATTTTGTATTGCAGTTGTTTCTTATTCGTTTCCCGGAACCGAAAAATCGAATACGGAGTTGTTGCTTACGCTTTTCGAAGGCAGGGTTCCTTGGAAAAAGAAGCAGTATTCGCCCGGTTCAAGAGGGGTTTTCGGAATTACCCTGAACACGCCTTCGGACTCTTGCTCCACATCGAAATCTATTTTCGCTTTCTGGTCAACGGACATGTCAAGCCCCGCGTAGGCGTTAACTTTCCCCATTTGCAGTTGCCTGTCGTTTTTCTTGACTTTCAGTTTGACCAACGCGAACTGCCGGGGCGAGTTTGATGACGAGAACCACCAGTCGGTAACCGACAAGGCGTTGGTTTCCGCGTTGAAAACGAAACGGAATTCCGGCTTGGAAGTCCGCACTTGCATTCCTGAATTGGGGCCATTGATTATGGCCATTACTTTCGTGCTTGCTATGCCTGCGGAGAAAACCGCTCCAAGAGTGTTGGCTTTTGTGCCTGAGAACACGGTGGGAAGCACTTGTTTTTGCACGCTGTCGCTTTCAATATAATAAATTCCCGATTTGGAATTTTCTTCGGCTTTCTTTGCAGTAGCGGCGTCGTGCGAGGCACTCATCATGGCAACGAGGATGTTCCCTGCGATTCCTTCGCCGTTCAGTTTCTTTATTGCTTCCAATGATGTGTCGAATTTGCATTCCGAGGTTTCGATTTTGGTTACTATCACGTTTTCGGGTAAGCCGAGTGCTACCAAATCGATGATGGATTGGTTTGTCAATACTTCGGATTCTGCGGGCAAAGCGCACAATGCCGCGATGATGATAAATAATGTTTTCTTCATGGTTTAATTAAGTATTTAGGTTTAGTAAGGACAGATGGAATTCGTGTTCTGTTCGTGGTGTGGTATGGCATTGTTCTTTTCGTAAGCCGGATCTTCCCATTCAAATGGGCATGATTCGTAAGATTCGCAATTCGAATTAAAAATGGATTCTAAATCTGGCGCGAAGATAGCTAAAAACTTTTAATTATTATTTGCTTGAAAAATAAAATATGATACCTTTGCAAAGTTTCCGCTAAACAAGGGGAATTTCGGGGGTTTAGCTCATCTGGTAGAGCGCAACACTGGCAGTGTTGAGGTGACCGGTTCGAGTCCGGTAATCTCCACAAAAAGGATTGAAGGGCAGGAATCATGATTCCTGCCCTTCAATCCTTTTTATATCGAACTTAATGTTTATTTGTGGTTTTGCAGCTTCTCGGAATATGGTATGTTGTTCTTGATGCACAAACCGCCGTAGGTGAATCCGCCGCCGAATCCCATCAATAAAAGATTGTCCCCCATTTTGATTTTGCCTTCCCTGACACCGTTGTAGTAGGCCAAAGGTATGGATGCGGCGGAAGTGTTGCCATATTTCCGCACGCTGTCCAAGCAACGATCCATGTCTATTCCCATATTGTTGAATACCGCTTCCAAAAGACGGTAGTTGGCACTGTGGGGCAAGAAATACGCGATGTCGTCGATTGTGAGATTGTTCTTTGCCACAAGGTCGCTGATGCCTTTCGACAATGTCTGGATCGCCCATTTGTATACCGTCCTGCCGTTCTGGTGCAACTTGTTGTTTGCTACTACCTCTTCGCCGTTTATCATCTTGTTCAGGTTGGTTAGGTACAAGTCCTTGCCATATACTCCGTTTGTTTCCGTTATTACGTTGTATACGGAATTTTCCTCGCCTTCTTCACAGGCTTCCATAATTACCGCGCCAGCCGCGTCTCCGAACAAGATACAAGTGGTCCGGTCTGTGAAATCGGTTACCTTTGACAAAGTGTCCGCACCGATTATCAGTATCTTTTTATGGCTTCCGGCACAAATGAGTCCTTTTGCCATGATAAGGCCCAAACAGAATCCGGCGCAGGCGGAGGACAAGTCTATCGCGCCGGCATGGGGGATTTGCAGGCGGGCTTGTACTTGTGAAGCGACGCTCGGCACTACTATGTCGGGAGTTGTCGTCGCTACTATTATGAAATCGACATCGGACACGTCCTTGTCATATATGTCAATCATGTTTTGAGCAGCTTTCACGCACAAGTCGCTCGTAAATTCGTCGGCAGCCGCAAAAAAACGGCTTTCTATGCCTGTGCGTTCCCTTATCCATTGGTCGGAAGTTTCAAGTCTTTCTTCAAAATACGAATTGTATACCTTTTGCTGCGGGTGGTAAATGCCAATGCAAGTTATTTTCGCATTCATCTGTTCTTTGTTGTATTGGTTAATTCGCTGCAAAGATAAGCAATACGGCAGAAATATTGCACAAATTTTTGTTAAGTGTGCATTAATATTGGCGCAAGGCACGAATGCAAATGCGCCGGGCTTTATTTTATTACAGTCGATGCCGGATGTTACGGACTTCCCGATATTACTTGCCGATACCGGGACCTGCTGCCAGCCGGAAGCATACATTACGTGGCATTGATTGAAAAACTAACCACGAAACACTAACCACTAACCACTAATTTACTATCTTTGCGCAATAATATTTTGTTGCATTTCCGTATATTGCAATGGATTTTCACGTCATATTGCGAATTATCGGTATTTAAAAGCATTTTATATAATGTGCGGAATAGTAGGATATATCGGTCAAAGGCAAGCCTATCCCATATTGATAAAAGGTTTACACCGTTTGGAATACAGGGGTTACGACAGTGCGGGAATCGCGCTGATTAACCCAGCCGGGGAATTGGGCGTTTTCAAGACCAAAGGCAAGGTGGCGGATTTGGAAGCTTTGGTTGCAAACAGGGACGTGTCAGGCACTGTCGGAATCGGACATACCCGTTGGGCGACCCACGGGGAACCCAATGACGCCAATGCCCACCCGCATTATTCGCAAACAAAGAATCTTGCGTTGATTCATAACGGCATTATTGAAAACTACGCCGTGATAAAAAACGAGCTGAAAGGACACGGCTATAATTTCCGTTCCGAGACTGATACCGAGGTTTTGGTGCAGTTCATAGAATATGTCAAATCATCCGGCAATCTCGACCTTTTCCATGCCGTGCAGGTCGCATTGTCGCAAGTTGTCGGGGCATACGCCATAGCAGTAATAGACAAAAACAATCCCGATTGCATCGTGGCCGCCCGTAAAAGTTCGCCTCTTGTCATAGGCATAGGTGAAGGGGAGTATTTCCTTGGCTCCGACGCTTCCCCGATTATCGAATATACCGATCAAGTTGTTTATTTGGAAGATGAGCAGGTGGCCCTGATAAGCCGTAGCCACGGTCTGGATGTCCGCAATTTGTCGGATGTGGAGCAAACTCCCGAAGTGAAAACATTGCAACTGAGTCTAAGCCAGTTGGAAAAAGGCGGATATCCGCATTTCATGTTAAAGGAAATAAACGAGCAGCCCGATACTCTCGTAAACTGCATTAGCGGGCGCATAGATCCGGCCGGCACTGACGTGATTTTGTCCGGAGTTATCAACAACAAGGAAAAATTCCTGAATGCAAAACGCATAATAATGGTGGCTTGCGGTACGTCCTGGCATGCCGGCATGATAGGCAAATACCTGATCGAAGACTTATGCCGCATCCCTGTGGATGTGGAATATGCTTCGGAATTCCGTTACCGCAACCCCGTGTTGGGCAAGGGCGACATTGTCATAGCGATTTCCCAATCGGGGGAGACGGCCGATACGCTTGCGGCGATACAGGAAGCCCGCAAAGCCGGAGCGTTCGTGTATGGCATCTGCAATGCCGTAGGGTCCTCGATAGCCCGCGCCACGCATTCGGGTTCGTACATACATGTAGGTCCGGAAATCGGGGTGGCAAGCACGAAGGCTTTTACCGGACAGGTCATGGTTTTGTCAATGTTGGCATTGACACTCGGCAAGTTGAAGGGAACCATCAAAAAAGGAGAATACCGGGACTTGATAAAGGATCTCATTTCGATTCCAACGAAAATGAAGCAGGTGCTTTTGCTCGATCCCCTTATTGATGAAATGTCCAAGATATTCACATACGCGCACAATTTCCTTTATCTGGGCAGGGGATATAATTATCCGGCAGCAATGGAAGGCGCGTTGAAACTCAAAGAAATTTCATACATCCATGCCGAAGGGTATCCGGCAGCGGAAATGAAACACGGGCCGATTGCGTTGGTAGATGCCGAGATGCCCGTGGTCGTTTTGGCAACCGCCGACCGCATTTATGAAAAAACGGTCAGCAACATCCAAGAGATAAAGGCGCGCAAAGGCAAGGTCATAGCCGTTGTTACCGAAGGGGATACGGTCGCTTCGTCATTGGCGGATTACGTCATAGCCGTTCCTCCGACGAATGAGAGATTCACTGCATTGGTTACCGCCATTCCCCTGCAATTATTGGCATATCATATAGCTGTAAACAAAGGCAAGGACGTGGACCAGCCCCGCAACCTTGCAAAGTCGGTTACTGTCGAGTAATATATATATCAGAATGGAATTGTTGAAACATGAGTGCGGTGTCGCGATGATCCGTTTGCGTAAACCGCTCGAATATTACAAGGAAAAATACGGCACATGGATGTACGGCCTCAACAAGTTGTACTTGTTAATGGAGAAACAGCACAACAGGGGGCAGGAAGGGGCCGGAATGGCATGTGTGAAGTTGGATATGCCGGCCGGGACCGAATTCATGTTCAGGGAAAGAGCGGAAGGGTCGGGAGCCATAAGCGAATTGTTCAATACGGCCCATTCCCAAATCGCAAGGCTTCCGGTCGACAAGCGCGACGATGCGGCATACGCCAAGGAACATGCGGCTTTTGCCGGGGAAATATACATGGGGCATTTGCGTTACAGTACGACGGGCAAATCCGGACTTTCGTATGTGCATCCGTTTATGCGTCGTCATAATTATTTGACTAACAACCTGCTGCTTTGCGGCAACTTCAATCTTACCAATGTCGATGAAGTATTTGAAATGATCGTCCGCCAAGGCCAGCACCCGAGGCATTATGCCGATACTTTCATCATTTTGGAGCAAATAGGTCATCGTCTCGACAGGGAAGTGGACTCCTTGTACGACAAGGCCCAAAAAGAATATGTCCCCAAAGACGAAGTAAAAGATTACATACAACGCAATATCAGGGTGGAGAATGTCTTGAAGGAGTGCTCCCCTGTCTGGGACGGCGGTTATGTCATTTGCGGGATAACAGGAAGCGGCGAAAGTTTCGCTCTCCGCGACCCTTGGGGAATCCGCCCCGCATTCTACTATATCGACGACGAAATCATAGTCCTTGCTTCCGAACGTCCGGTCATACAGACTGCATTGGCCGTGGAAACGGAATCCGTAAAGGAGTTGCAACCGGGAGAGTCATTGATAGTGTCCCAAAACGGGGATTACCGCGTGGTACGCATATTGCCGGCCCTAAACCGCAAGGCTTGCTCATTCGAACGCATATACTTTTCAAGGGGCAGCGACCGCGACATTTATAAAGAACGCAAGGCATTGGGAAACAAACTCGTCCCCGATATTCTAAAATCCATAGATTACGATATAGCCCACAGCGTGTTTTCTTATATACCCAATACTGCCGAAGTAGCGTTTTTCGGTATGGTGCATGGGTTGAACGCTTACTTGAACAACGTCAAGAGTGAAGCCATACGTAAGAACGAGGGGCGTTTGACACCCGAGTTCTTGTCGGATTTGTTGTCAACCTCCGTGAGGACGGAAAAAGTCGCCATAAAGGACATAAAGTTGCGTACCTTTATTTCCGAGGGTAACAGCCGTAACGAATTGGCGGCGCACGTGTATGATATCTCATACGGCAGTCTGCGTGCCGGCGAGGATAACCTCGTGATAATAGATGACAGCATAGTCCGCGGAACTACCTTGAAACAGAGCATAATAAGGATACTGGCACGTTTGAACCCGAAAAAGATAGTAATAGTTTCATCCGCGCCGCAGATACGTTATCCCGACTTTTATGGCATAGACATGCCTTCGCTCGAAGAATTTATCGCGTTCAAGGCAGCCGTGGCTCTTTTGCATGAAAACGGTATGGAAAATATCCTGCATGAGGTATATGAAAAGTCCAAGAGCCAGCAGAACCAGCCCAAGGAGTGGATTGTCAATTATGTCAAAGAAATATACAAACCTTTTACCGCTAAGCAGATTTCGCAAAAGATGGAACAATTGCTGACGCCGTCCGATGTGAAATGTCCGGTGGAAATTCTTTATCAAAGCGTGGAAGGTTTGCATGAGGCTTGTCCCGATCATTCGGGCGACTGGTATTTTACGGGAGATTATCCTACTCCCGGCGGGAACAAACTCGTCAATTTCGCATACATACGTTATTACGAAAAGTTCATACTTGGAAAGTAGGTAGGATTTTTTCCGTTGGAGGAAATCCTGTTATATGGAATAAAAATAGAAAGTTGCCGTATGACATTTAAGAAGACATTGTGCATTTTATTGTGCTGCGCCGCGTTAGTTTCTTGCAGCACTAAAAAATATTATCCGGCTATGTACGAGCCGGCGACCGGAGGAGATACGATAAGCCCGGCAGGGGACAAGGTTGTAATAATGACAGAGGAATACGCCGTTGAAGAAAGTACGGGACTGATTGAAGACGAAGCGGATACCGTAAGTTTCAAGTCCATGCCCGCGCCTGTCTCCGCCAATGCGCAAGCAGAAGTACAAGTCGCGGATTCGACCGAAGCCGCCAAAACGGCAACCGCTGGAAAGGCAGGAGAGTCCCCTGCCGTGGCAGCTGCCGCGACAGACAAGATAAGCAAGTCGCAGGACGTGCATAGCAATCTGGACGGGAGTCCGCTTGCCATGCGCTACCACGTTGTGGTGGGGAGTTTCCAGTCCGAGGTCAACGCATTGAATTTAAGCAATGTATTAAAGAAGCAAGGGTGCAATTCGATTGTCGTGGTTACGAACAATTCTAAATACAGGGTGTTTTATTATTCTACCAATGACGAATCCGATTTGCGCGAACATTTGGCACAAGCCCGTAAATTATATCCTGACGCATGGATGTTAGATACGTTGCAATAAGGACGATACTTTGGCTTGTATTGCCGTTGTCGCTGTTCTCGTGTAAAAGGCATTCCACGAGGTTCGTAGCCGATGTCGGCCAGGTCGATGTCGAAATCGGGATAAGGCGGTTCGACAAGGACGTGCTTGTGTTGCCCGTGGATTCGCTTTACGACCGGTACGGTGATTTTGTAAACCTTTATGCCTTCAAGATCCTGAATTTGCATAATCCTCAAGACATAAAGAAGTTTACGTCCGATTCGATTGTTTCGATTATTTATGCTGATGCCGAAAAGGAATATGACCATGTCCAGGATATTGAGAGGGAACTTTCCACGGCATTCAAGTATTTCAATTATTACTTCCCCACGTTGGCCATTCCCGAAATGCTTTTCCATGTTTCAGGGTTCAATCAAAGCGTGGTGATAACGGACGACGCGGTTTCCGCAAGCATAGATTTGTATCTGGGCAGTGATTACAAATATTACGAAGGGGTGGCAAACCAATACGAATTACCGTTGATGACACGTGAGCGATTGCCTTTGGATATGGCATACGCATGGATTTCCACGGAATTCTTACAGGAAGGGCAGGACAGGCTTATCGATAACATGCTTTATCGGGGAAAATTGCTGTATATGATGATGGTGATGTTCCCGAACCGCAATGAATGCGACATATTGGGATATACGCCCGAACAATTGGCGTGGGCGAAATTGTACGAGGAGAACATTTGGGCTTCGATGATGGAGAAAAAACAATTGTTTTCGTCCGATTGGCGGCTTATTACCCAAATGGTCAATCCTGCACCGTTTACCCAAGGGTTCTCGCAAGATTCGCCCGGCCGCTTGGGGGAATACATAGGTTTGCAGATAGTAAAGTCGTATATGGAGAGCAACCGTAATCTGACTTTGTACGACATGTTTGCTGCAACCGATGCGGAACAATTGCTCCGCGATTCGCAATACAGGCCATAAGCGGAGCTTAGCCCCGCAGTGGTTAGTGATTAGTTCCGTTTTGGCGATTTGATTTCAATTCGCCAAGGAATGATAGCGCGGGATTTAAAATCCCGCAGGACGAGGAAAGGGCATCAGTAGTGTATGCATGATGTCAATAGTATGTCTACGTGTATTGCACTACGTTCATGGTGTTAGCCCCCTCTGGGGGCCGCAAAAATCATCCAAGGATGATTTTTGCGGGGGATAAGACAATGGCAAGGCTTGCGTAGCAAGCCCGCCGGCGGAAGCCGGAAGAAAGATGAAAAATACCTCCTTAACGCCAATAGAGTTAAGGGAAAAAGATAAATGACATGATAACAATAGAACAATTGAAAGACCTCGAAGAACGCAAGTT
>JADIMR010000084.1 GCA_017694565.1 Candidatus Enterocola intestinipullorum
GGTAGTTAGCCGCTTCGCGGCAGTGAATAGTGAATAGTGAATAGTGAATAGTGATAAGTTACGGTATGCACCTCGTAATGTAAGCACTATGTTGAAAGTGGGTTTTAGTGAAAGCACAATGTTCAAGGAAGCCCGCCCCCTATGGGGGCAGCAAAAATTCCATAAAAGGAATTTTTGCGGGGGATTAGACAATGAAAAGCGGAGCTTTGCTCCGCAACGGGCGAAGCCCGGCGGCTCTGCCGTAAATTAAATGGAAATATCGCTGCGAAGCAGCAATGCCTATAAAAAATATAATCTATCACTATAACTTGAAAATCATAAATAAGTATGGGTAATCCCCATTTTTAATTATAAATTACTAATTACTAATTTAATAAAGTGTTTAGCAACGAACTTGAAAAAATACGTTGGGACGAAACAACGGACCGCATAAACTCCATGACCGATGCGGACGTGCGCCGTGCATTGTCGAAAGAGCATTGCTCGGTCGACGATTTCATGGCTTTGATTTCGCCTGCTGCCGCGCCATATTTGGAACAAATGGCGCGTTTGAGCAAAAAATACACGGAAGAACGCTTTGGAAAAACCGTATCCATGTTCATTCCACTTTATCTGACCAATTCCTGCACCAACTCATGCGTCTACTGCGGCTTCCACGTTTCCAACAAGATGAAACGCACCATTCTCACGGAAGAAGAGATGGTAAAGGAATACGAAGCCATAAAGAAAATCGCACCCTTTGAGAATCTCCTGTTGGTTACCGGCGAAAACCCTGCAAAAGCAGGAGTCGGATATTTGGCAAAGGCTTTGGATTTGGCAAAACCCTATTTCTCAAACCTGAAAATAGAAGTAATGCCACTTAGTGCGGAAGATTACGCCTTGCTTAAACAACATGGAATGAACGGTGTAATCTGCTTTCAAGAGACATACAACAAAGCACATTACAATATTTACCATCCGAAAGGAATGAAAGCCAACTTCGAATGGAGGGTAAACGGATTTGACAGGATGGGGCAGGCCGGCGTGCATTCCATAGGGATGGGAGTGCTGATCGGCTTGGAAAAAGAATGGCGCACCGACATAACAATGATGGCATATCATCTGCGTTATTTGCAAAAGCATTATTGGAAAACGAAGTACAGCGTGAATTTCCCACGTATGCGTCCGGCGGAAAACGGGGGATTCGAGCCGAACGTCATAATGAGCGACAAGGAGCTGGCACAAGCCACATTCGCGATGCGCATATTCGACCATGACGTGGACATCTCTTATTCCACACGCGAACCTGCCAAAATACGCGACCACATGGCCGGCTTGGGCGTTACCACTATGAGCGCGGAGAGCAAGACGGAACCCGGAGGTTATTGCTGCTATCCGCAGGCCCTGGAACAATTCCATGTAAGCGACGACCGCAAAGCCGGGGAAATCGACGCAGCCTTGAAACATGCAGGTCTGGTTCCCGTTTGGAAAGATTGGGACACGGCTTTCGACGTTCCCGACATGAAATTCGCGGACAAATTCCGCAAAGTTGGCGGACAATCATGACAGGCACGGAAAGATATGAAAGACAAACCGCGCTGCCCGGAATAGGACAGGAAGGACAAGAGCGGCTTGCACGCTCAAAAGTATTGGTAGCGGGTGCCGGCGGATTAGGATCGCCGTTATGCCTCTATCTTGCAGCTGCTGGCATTGGCACAATAGGGATTGCTGATTTCGACACGGTTTCCATAAGTAACCTGCAAAGGCAGATATTATACAACGAAGCCGACTTGGGCAAAGCAAAGGCTGATTTGGCGGCAAGCCGTATAAAGGCTATTAGCTCCGCAACCGAAGTCCATGTTCACGGAAAGATTACCGCCGGGAACGCCGAAGCAATAATATCGGGTTACGACATTGTAGCCGACGGCTGCGACAACTATGCAACGCGCTACATTATCAACGATGCTTGCATGACACAGAAAAAACCGTTTGTTTACGGGGCTGTATGCGGTTTTGAAGGACAAGTTTCAATATTCTGTGCAGGCGAAAAGCCGTGCAGCTACCGCGATTTATATCCGGATGAAAAAGCAATGCTCTCATTAGAAGCCGACAAAAGAGTAATCGGTCCGGTCGCCGGCATCACCGCCTGCGTGCAAGCCTCCGAAGTCATAAAGCTCGTCTGCGGCTACGGCACACAGCTAATCGGCAAATTGTGGACTATAAACGCGCTGACGATGGAAACTAACTTGGTGGAATTGGATTACGCCCGATAAAGGTACACGCTTCGATAACAGCCAAACCGTTGTTTCGAGAAAAGATGCAACACGACTTTGAAAAAATCAACGATGAAACTTATAGCAATAACTGCGGAAAAATTCATAGACAACGAAGCGGAAACGATAAACGCGCTTTTCGAAGCGGGGCTTGAACGGCTGCATTTACGCAAGCCCCATGCTTCGGCAAATGAATGCGAACGTCTTATACTATCCATTGGTAGCAAATGGTACGGGCGCATTTCCCTTCACGACCATTTCGAACTGGCGAAAAAATACGGAATAGGAGGCTTGCACCTCAACAGCCGCAACCCGCAACCCCCGACCGGCTTCGCGGGAATTTTAAGCCGCTCATGCCATTCCATGGAAGAAGCCGCACGGGAAAAGCACAAATACGATTACGTCTTTCTAAGCCCAATCTTCGACAGCATATCCAAAAACGGCTACACTGCTGCCTTCCATCGCGGCGCGTTGCAGGCTGCCGCCAGAAACGGCTGCATCGGCGGCAATGTAATCGCCTTGGGCGGCATTACCCCGGAACGTATTGAAGAAGCGGCAGCCTGCAACTTCGGCGGGGCGGCGGTTTTAGGTTACTTGTGGGCGGACTCGGTGGAAGAAACTTTGGAACGTTTCCGCACACTCCAAACC
>JADIMR010000085.1 GCA_017694565.1 Candidatus Enterocola intestinipullorum
GATATGATGACAAGGATTGAGATCGTGTGCTGAAAGTAAAGCAAAGCATGTTAGGAACATTGTAGGCACAGACCATTCAACAAGCACCGCCGTAGGCAAAAGGGCGAAGCCCGCCGGCGGAAGCCGTATAATTAAATGAAATATCATAAGATATTCTTTTAATTGAGCGATAAAGCAATGAAAGGTGTACTAAGCATATAGAAAGCGATAAACGTAAAAATCTTAAAAAGAATATCTTATGATAAAATTTGCCGTAGTTGGTTTGGGGCATATAGGAAAACGCCATGCCGAAATGATACGTCTTACAGAAGGCGCGGAATTAGTTGCCATTTGCGATGTTCTGCCGAAAGAGCAAATCGCGCCGGATATGCAAGAACCGTATTTCGACGATTTCGATAAAATGTTGGCATCCGACATAGATATAGATGTCGTCAATATCTGCAATCTTAACGGGTATCATGCCGAGTATGCGATAAAGGCGTTGGAGGCAAAAAAACACGTGGTTTTGGAAAAACCCATAGCTTTGACCAAACTCGATGCGGAACGCATAGTGTTCAAGTCGTTGGAAATGTCCCGTTCGGTTTTCTGCGTTATGCAGAACCGCTATTCTCCCCCTATGGTGTGGTTAAAAAGCGTAGTCGACCAACAACTGCTCGGCAAAATATACTTGGTAAAGGTAGATGCTTTCTGGAACCGCGACGAGCGTTATTACAAACGCGGCAGCTGGCATGGTACGAATGCCATGGACGGTGGTACGTTGTTTACGCAGTTCTCGCACTACATAGATATGCTTTACTGGTTGTTCGGTGATATTACAAACATAAGAGGCAAGTTTGCCAATTTCTCGCACGGCGACTTGATAGAGTTTGAAGACACCGGTTGCGTGGACTTTGAATTTGTGAACGGAGGCATGGGGTCATTGAATTATTCGACTTCGGTGTGGGACAAGAACTTGGAAAGTTCAGTTACCGTAATAGGCGAAAAAGGCACTGTAAAGATTGCAGGCCAGTATATGGATACAGTAGTGCATTGCCATATAAAAGATTACGAAATGCCGGAACTCAACGCTGTCCGCCACGACAAGGACTTCGGTGCATACAAGGGTGCGGCGCAAAACCACGGCTATGTTATTGAGAATGTTGTGCAAACTCTTCAAGCCAAAGGATCGATAGCCACAAACTTGCTTGAAGGCATGAAAGTTGTTGACATCATAGAGCGTATTTATCAAGAGAGGGACAGGAATTTCTGAAAATCATCATAAATAAGTCTCATACTAAAAGCGCGGCCGGTTTTGGCTGCGCTTTTGATTTAAAATGAAAACTTATTGATCTGCTTAATTCACAATGTTATAGACGCAGAAACTTTAAATAGAAGTAACGACATGGCAAACTTCGCTTATAAGGACGAACAAAGAAAACATATTATTAGTGCCGCGCAAGCATCTAAGGAAAACAGGGACAACATATATTATTGCCAAAATCCCCATTGCAATGCACATTTGCATTTGTGTGCAGTTGATGGCAGCAGAAAAGCATATTTCAGGGCTACAAAATTGGATTATCCGCATATAGCCGAGTGTCCATACGCAAGCAATAATGTTGTATTTAATGAAAATGAATTTGATGAGTCCAAATTTGATTTTGAGAAAGCAATTAAGCAACTATTTGTTGAAACTAAGCCAATTATGAAGCATGGAGAATCAACAAAGCAGGGTAATGGAGAATCTCAAAATAATACAATTGAAACACTTCGACAAATATATTTCATGTGTAAAAATTACCACGAAAAGGCTAAATATGCAGGGAAGGAGATTGGAACAATGTTATTGGACAATAGAAGTGAATATAGATACCAAAAAGGATGTTTCGGTAACAGAATAATTGAAGCAAAGACTCAATCATATGTTTATAATCCGAAAACTCAGCAAATTAACCTTGAGGTTACAGTTAGTGGTAATAAGTTTTCATTTGCGTTGGAGTTCCCTAATGATGAAATATATGAATACTGCCGTAATATAGTATATAATAATCAACATAAATTAATCGTAGTTGCTGCACATTGGCAACGGGCAGATAAATATAATTCTTTTAAAGGCATGATATTCGGTAAAAAGCAGATAATGGTTGTTAAGTAAAATAATACAGTGGATATGGCATGTTTCCTAAAACGGCAATCCATAATCGCAAGGCATTTCCTCATTCAAATAGTAAGCCGATTGTACGAATGCCAAATCTTTGATTTTCTTGCAATAAGATTTTCGAATACTGAAATCATTTATTTCTTCCCTGCGAGCCTTGCTCATTTGTAAAAATCCTGTTTCTTGTTCAATTCCCAAAAATCTTCTGCCGCATAGAGATGCAGCAATTCCTGTCGAACTGCTTCCTGCAAATGGATCGAGAATCCATGCATTTGGTTTTGTGGAAGATAGAATTATGCGGGTCAATAAATTAAGCGGTTTTTGTGTAGGATGTTTACCACAGGATTTTTCCCACCTTGATATCGCAGGCATTTGCCACACGTCTGTCATTTGTTTTCCCGCATTAATCCGCTTCATCAAATCATAATCGTAGTAGTGAGTTTTTTTCGGGAATTTCCGTGCCCATATTACAAATTCTGTGCTATATGTAAAAAAACGGCACGAGATATTTGGCGGCGGGTTAGTTTTTGCCCACGTGATTACATTAAGAATGCGGAAGCCAAGTTTTTGTAACGTATTAGCGACAGAAAATATGTTATGATAAGTGCCGCTGACCCATATTGTGCCACTGTCTTTGAGTTTTTCCCTGCATAGGCTAATCCATTCAGTATTGAATTCGTCTATTGCTTCAAATGATTTTGATTTGTCCCACTCTCCCTTGTCCACGCAGACTATTCTACCGCTTTGGTAACTTATGCCGCCATTGCTTAGGAAATAGGGCGGGTCTGCAAAAATCATGTCGAATTTGAAATCAAACTCATGTAATAATTCCAAACAATTTCCTTGAAGCAGTGTAAAGTCCGAGTTCGGAGATTTATAATATGGTACGGGCATTGTTGAGAATCAATGGTTACGGATTTCTTTTATGAATGTTTGCAGCGTACAAAGGTTGTAAATGCGCGGAATTGCATAAAAAGTTTCTTCCAACTTGTTTCTTGCTGCATTCCAACCTTGTCCGTCAGTAATCCAAACGAATTCATACAGAGCCAATTTGTTTATCTTTTGCCCAAGTTCCATATATGACCGGGCAACCTCGTTTAGTTTAGACCCTCCAGCACTATAAAAATTGACTTCCACTAAATAAGTCTTTCCTGTGGTTTCAATTACAAAGTCAAAAACTTTTTTGTCCGTACCCAAGGTATCGGAAACAAGTTTGAATTTTTTTGATGAAACTTGTGTTTTGAATTTTATGCCAGCACGAGAGAGCATGTTCGCAACCAAAATTTCAGTGTTCGTGCCACTTCGGTTTTTACGTGCATTGCTGTCAAGTCCTGTTTCCACACCGAATACGTAATCTATCAAATCTTTGATTTCAGAATTTCGGAAAACATCCGCTAACCCGGTGCCTTCAAGAAATTCCATTACTCCGTCCACGCTTGAAAACAAAGAATGAACTAATCGGAAGTTTCCTTCGTTGTCGAAGAACTTTTTCTTGTCTTTTTTTCTCGTTGCTATGAGAATGTCCATGACATCAAAGACGGATTTGTCTCTTTTCCAAAGTGCTTCTACTGCTTGTCGGAGATTTTTCTTGCCAATTAGGAAGTTGAGCATACTTAAACTGATTGCGACATCGTCAACGTTTTTGCAGATTTTTTGGAAATCTGTGTAAAATGACAGTGTGGCATTAGTTTCTTTAAGCTGAGCCATGAAAGTCTCGAATTCTTTTTTAGTGTGTGCTTTCATACGGTGGTAATGTTGTTAATCAATATTGAAGTTACGGACTAATACCTCGTTTATTTTACCGCGTTTTGCACCGTTGGCATTTACATTCCTATTAGCCTGTACACGTTCAATGTAGTAGCCGCTATACAAATGATCAAAGAAAAATTCTTGTTTTTTATCATCAAAGCTGTCGGAATTGCTAAGTAAAAATTTGCAGCCTGCAGCATTTACCTTGTCGCAATATTTTTTTAACCGGACTTGCTCCGCATCGTTAAAAGTCTCTTTGGCATAATCATTAAAATTGGAAGTACAGTTTAACGGCCGGTAAGGTGGATCAAAATAGAAAAATGTATTATTGCCCGCAAAGTTGAATGTCTGTTCAAAATCGCCTGTCAAGATTTCCACTTTTTGTAACAGTTCGCTGTCAGCAAGAATGATGTCGGAATTGCATATGTTGGGTTTTTTATATTTGCCGTATGGAACGTTGAACTGTCCGGTTTTGTTTACGCGATATAGCCCATTGAAACACGTGCGGTTCAGGAAGAAGAACATTGTTGTAATTTCAATCGGATCATCTGTTTTAGTATTGTATTTATTGCGGATTTGCAAGTAGTAGTCTTTTTTCTTGTCATCATCCGTTGCCATATATTCGTCTTGTATAGAAGCTAATGATTTGATTAATTCGGTAGGATTGTCCCTGACGGTTTTATAACTAGTTATAAGTTCTGGATTTATGTCATTTATTACGACCCTCTTTATATTGCTAAAAGTCCTTAACATATAAAATAACATGGCGCCGCCCCCAACAAACGGTTCTATGTAAGTAATGTCCTTGTTTTGGAAGAAGCATAATGGCAAACGTTTGACCAAACTGTCTAATAGTTGCCCTTTGCCGCCAACCCATTTAACAAAGGGTTTTGCTGTGTTATTATTCATACTTTTGTCCAGATATTTATGTCATTCTTGCAAATTTAGCAATTAAATCAGGCTTCTACGGATTTTGCCGACTCTTTTTTATGCCAAAATGTCAGCAAATTCCCATTGGCAAGGACTTTGCATTACCTTGGGTGTAAAACAAAAAAGAACACAAAACCATGCAATTCGAGAAGTTTACAATCAAATCACAGGAAACCATCCAGAAGGCTGTGGAATTGGCTTCGGGCAACCAGAACCAGGCAATCGAGCCTGTGCATCTGTTAAGCGCGTTGCTGCTTACGGCCGATGACTTGGTAAAGTTTGTGTTCGGGAAATTGGATGTGAATGTCAGGTCACTTTCTGCCGAGTTGGATAGGAAAATATCGACTTTGCCGAAAGTTTCCGGCGGGCAGCCATATTTAAGCAACGACACGAACAACGTACTGCAAGCGGCCATGAGTTTGTCCGACAAAAAGGGCAATCAATATGTGCCTGTTGAAATGATACTGTTGGCATTGTTCAATGAAAAGAACGATGCTTCCACTTTATTGAAGAATTATGGAGTCGGCAAGTCCGAACTTGAAAAAGCCATCGAGGAGTTGACACGCAATTCGACCGTAAAATCGCAGTCGGCCGAGGACAATTACCAATCCTTGTCAAAATATGCGATTAATCTGAACGAGCGTGCCCGTTCCGGCAAGCTTGATCCCGTAATAGGCAGGGACGAGGAAATCAGGCGCGTGCTTCAAATCTTGTCGCGGCGTACCAAGAACAACCCGATACTCATAGGCGAACCCGGTGTGGGAAAGACAGCCATTGCCGAAGGACTGGCTCAAAGGATAGTGCGGGGCGACGTTCCCGACAATTTGAAATCCAAACAGATTTATTCATTGGACATGGGTGCGCTTGTCGCAGGCGCGAAATACAAAGGGGAATTCGAGGAACGTTTGAAATCCGTTGTCAATGAAGTTGTCAAAGCCGATGGCGAGATAATCTTGTTCATAGACGAAATCCATACCTTGGTAGGCGCAGGCGGGGGCGAGGGCGCGATGGATGCTGCCAATATACTTAAACCGGCCTTGGCCAGGGGCGATCTGCGTGCCATAGGGGCTACCACCTTGGACGAGTATCAGAAATATTTCGAGAAAGACAAGGCCTTGGAGCGCAGGTTCCAGAAAGTAATGGTGGACGAACCGGACGAAGCCAGTTCGATTTCCATCCTCAGGGGACTGAAAGAAAGATATGAAAACCACCACAAAGTCAGAATCAAAGACGCGGCAATCATAGCTGCGGTCGAGTTGTCGAGCCGGTACATAACCGACAGGTTCCTGCCGGACAAGGCCATCGACCTGATTGACGAAGCTGCTGCGCGGTTGCGTATGGAAAGGGATTCCGTGCCCGAGGAGCTGGACACCATAGACCGTAATATCCGTCAGTTGGAAATCGAGCGCGAAGCCATCAAACGCGAGAACGACACGGCGAAACTCGAAGAACTGAACAGCGAAATAGAAAACTTGAAAGAAGAGGAAAAGACTTTCAAGGCCAAATGGCAATCGGAAAAATCAATTATCGATAAAATCCAGCAGAACAAGATCGATATAGAGAACCTCAAATTCGAAGCCGAAAGAGCGGAACGCAACGGGGATTACGGCAAGGTAGCGGAAATCCGTTACGGCAAGTTGAAAGAAAAGGAAAACGAAATCCGCGACTTCCAAAGCAAGCTTGCGGAAATGCAGAAAGGCAATCCGATGGTGAAAGAGGAGGTAGACAGCGACGATATTGCCGAGATTGTCAGCAAATGGACGGGAATCCCCGTAAACAAGATGGTGCAGAGCGAACAAGACAAGTTGTTGAATCTCGAAGCCGAATTGCACAAGCGGGTAATAGGGCAGGACGAGGCGATACGCGCCATAGCCAATGCCGTGCGCCGCAGCCGTGCGGGTTTGCAGGATCCGAAACGTCCTATCGGTTCGTTCATTTTCCTCGGAACTACCGGCGTAGGTAAAACGGAGCTGGCAAAGGCTTTGGCCGAATTCCTGTTCGACGACGAGAACATGATGACCCGTATAGACATGAGCGAGTATCAAGAGAAATTCTCGGTAACAAGGCTTATCGGTTCTCCTCCCGGATATGTCGGCTATGACGAAGGCGGCCAGCTTACCGAGGCGGTAAGGCGTAAACCGTATTCCGTGGTATTGTTCGACGAGATTGAAAAGGCGCATCCTGACGTGTTCAATATTTTGTTGCAGGTTCTGGACGATGGCCGTCTGACCGACAACAAAGGCAGGACGGTGAATTTCAAGAACACGATTATCATCATGACATCGAACTTGGGTTCGCAGCTGATAAGGGAGAATTTCGAACACCTGACCGATGCCAACCGCAACGAGATAATAGAGAAGACCAAAACACAGGTTTTCGAGTTGCTGAAACAAAGCATCCGTCCCGAGTTCCTGAACCGTATCGACGAGTTGATAATGTTTACCCCTTTGAGTGAATCAGAGATTCGCCAGATTGTGGGCTTGCAAGTAGAAGGAATAGCCAAGATGCTCAAAAACAACGGTATAGATTTCTCCTTGACCGACAAGGCTATCGATTATGTGAGCCAAGAAGGTTATGATCCGCAATTCGGCGCACGTCCAATAAAAAGAGCCTTGCAACGTTTGGTTCTGGACAGGCTGTCGCTAGAAATCATCGGTCAGAAGATAGACAAGGACAAGCCCATCGTCGTGGATTTTGACGGCAAGTCTTTGGTGTTTAAGAATTAAGAGTATTTAATACCCTGATGAGTGAAAAAAGCATGGCAATAGCTGTGCTTTTTTCATTTTAAAGCGTAAATTCGCACTCAACATTTTTTTTACAGACATGGATAAAGTAAGTTACGCCTTGGGCATGAGCATAGCCAACAACATTCTCGGCAGCGGAATAAAAGAAATAAATCTTGATGATTTCAATGCGGCAGTGGCCGATGTCATGAATGGCAAGGATACTATTATTGACAAAAACGAAGCCAAACAGGTTTTGGACAAGTTCTTTACCGAATTGGCTGAAAAAATAAACGAACAGAACAAGGCGGTCGGCGATGCTTTTTTGAAGCAGAACCGTGAGCGTGATGCTGTTGTCGAATTGCCATCGGGGTTGCAGTATGAGGTGCTGGTGGACGGTACGGGAAAAAGCCCGAAAGCTTCAGACCGCGTGCAATGCCATTACGAAGGCCGTCTTTTGGACGGAACCGTGTTCGATAGTTCCTACAAACGCAAGGAACCGGCAGTGTTCGGGGTCAATCAGGTGATAAAAGGCTGGGTCGAGGCCTTGCAACTTATGAAGGAAGGCTCCAAATGGCGTCTTTTCATTCCCTCCGATTTGGCTTACGGCGCGCACGGGGCGGGGCAATCGATTCCCCCGCATGCCACGTTGATTTTCGATGTAGAGCTTCTGAAAGTGGTTTGATGCGTTATTTTTTCGAAGCGATATGAGAAAACTCTTATTGTCGGCTTTGGCGGTTTGTTTCATGCTTCCCGCCGCTGCCAAAAAGAAAGAAGGCAAAAAGGAAAGCACTGCGGAACAACTTCCTGCCGTGCAGTTGGTTACTGCCGAAGACAGTGCCAGTTACGCCCTTGGAATAACGATGGGCGCGCAGGTGCGCGACAACCTTTCCAAGGAAGGATACAGCTTGGACTTGTTTTTCAAGGCGTTTACTTCGTCAATGTTTTTCGACGACGGGCAGATGAGCAAGGACTCCGCCGATGCTTTTCTGAACGCATATCAGGCAAAATTATACGAACGAGCCTTGGATTCGCTCCGTAGCGAACAAAACGATTTCCTGGCGGCAAATTCAAAAGCCGAAGGAGTCATTACCACTGCTTCCGGGTTACAATACAGGGTGGTCCGCATGGGTGAAGGCCCGAAGCCGTCGATTGACGACAAGGTAGGCGTGAACTATGTAGGCAGCCTCATCACGGGTACGGTGTTCGATCGTCAGACGGACAAGGAAAACCCGGTGGAATTGAAGCTTTCGCAAGTAATCAAAGGCTGGTCGGAAGGTTTGCAGTTGATGCCTGTCGGTTCGAAATTCACGTTCTATATCCCCTCGGATTTGGCATACGGCGACAGGGGCGCAGGCAATGTCGTTCCGCCTTACGCTACTCTGATTTTCGAGGTGGAATTATTGTATATATCAGATAAATAACAATTTAAAACATACGTACAAATCATGAAAAAAATTGCATTATTGCCGGTTGCCGCCATTATGGGATTGGCATTGGTTTCCTGCGGGGACAAGGCCGCCAACGTAACGCTTTCCAATCCTGCGGATTCATTGGCTTACGCACAAGGCGTCAGGATTTCCGAAGGTTTCAGATACAATGCGGTGAACCGTCTCGGAATAGATTCGACTTTGGTTCCGGTCATGCTAGACGGAGTAAAAGACGCATTTTTTATAACGAAAGAGGAAAATCCAAAGCAAAGGGCATATAATATCGGCGTACAATACGGAATAGCCTTGCGCGAACAAGTATTGGGCAATATATATGCACGTATGGAAGCCGACGGTGATTCAGCCGGTATCGATGAACAGTTGTTCTACAATGCCTTTGCCGCAGCCGTGAACGAGCAGGAGTTGGCAATCGATCTTACTACCGCTTCGATATTCGTGCGCCAGACCGATTATAAAAGGCATTTGGCTTACATGGAAGAAAAATACCAGGACAACAAGATTTCATCACAGGACTTTTTGGAAGTGAACGCGCAGCAGCCGGGAGTGCAGGTTACTCCTTCCGGTTTGCAGTACAGGGTAGAGAAACAGGGCAAAGGCCCCAAACCCACGGAAAACGACCGTGTAAAGGTAAATTATAAGGGTACGCTTATAGACGGTACGGAGTTCGACAGTTCGTACAAACGCAACGAGCCTTCGGTCTTTTCGGTTAAAGGAGTAATCAAAGGTTTTGCCGAGGGTTTGCAGATGATGCCCGTCGGTTCAAAATACACGTTCTTTATTCCCGACAGCCTCGCCTACGGCGACAGGGACATGCCCAACATAAAACCTTTCTCTGCTTTGATATTCGAGGTGGAATTGCTCGGTATAGAAAAATAACAAGTAACAATGTTCTAATTTGCCCCGCAAAGCACGGCGGGGCATGATTGTGTTTCTGCCATGGAAAAATTGGACGATTTGGACAAGGATATATTGCGTATCATTATCAAGAATGCCAGAATCCCGTTTGCGGAGGTTGCCGAAGCCTGCGGAGTTTCGAGGGCTGCCATTCATCAACGAGTGCAAAAGTTGATGGACACCGGTGTCATAGAGGGTTCGGGGTATTCGGTGGATGAAAAAAAGTTGGGCTTCGATACTTGCACATACATCGGATTGCGTTTGGAGAAAGGCTCTTTGTACAAAAGCGTGGCTGCGGAATTGAAGAAATTGCCGGAAGTGACGGAATGTCATTTTACTACCGGTCCGTATACCATGTTGATCAAATTGTATGCCCGCAACAACGAGCATCTTATGGAGCTGCTGAACGACAAAATCCAAGAGATTAAGGGCATAGTGTCAACGGAAACCCTCATTTCCCTGAACAAAAGCATAGATAGGGAAATCCCTATTTTCTAATAGTCGATTGCAATAAAAAATACAGTAGCCGTATCTTTTGGTACGGCTACTGTATTTTTATTTGTATGGATGGATTTTTCAGTTGCTCATTTTACGTATATCTTCCAATGTGAATTGCCCGTTGATTTTTATTACTGAATATCCATCGGGTTCTTCGACTGTAAGCAGCAGCTCGTTTATTATTTCTCCTTGCTGTATTGCACGAAATATTATAAGGTCGCTATCGTTCTTTACACGCATCAGTTCTGCATATTCGGATGATATTTCTTGTTTGATTTTATTGCTAAGTTTTGTGGCCACGTCTTTTTTCTCGGAGGTGATAATGCTTAGCGAATTGATTTTGTCCGACACTGTTTTCAGATTGACATTGTCAATGTCGAGATTCGGCATGAGTTGGAACATTGCTTTGGATATGTAAACAGATGTGATTCCGTCTTGGTTGGCGTATTTGTCTAACCAGTTGTCTTGTGCGAAACTCAATGAAGTGCAAATAAGGAATAATGTGATAAAAAAATATCTTGTTTTCATTTTTGATTGGTTTTGTTGTTAGAAAATATAAAATTCTTATTAATACATTGTTGCGAATTGCTTATTTCAAGTTTTCCATTATATGATTTACTTTTTGGATTTTTGCTTCGGCATCGGCAGCCTGCGCAAGTCCTTGGTTAAGTTTTTCTGCTACGAATGCAAGTGTTTTTTCTGCAACCAGCGCGGCTTCTTCGGGTGTTGAATAAGTGTCTGCGATTATTTGTGGTTCTTTTTCTCGTTCGATTCCGTAAAAACCTATGCTGATAATGAGCATGAGAGATGCCGCGATACCGACAGCCCACATTATAGTGGCGCGTACTCGGAACAATTTTTGCTTTTCCGTTGCCTCTAAGTCGTTGATATGTTGTTCAAGACGTTGTTCGAGACCTTTGGGCAATTTGCTTTCATCTGTCAAAGCTTTTTGGATTAATTCGTCTATTTCCTTTTCTTTCATGACTGATAAAGTTTGTTTATTTGTTCCTGTATTTGTTTTCTTGCACGTGATAACAGTACCCGAATGTTTCCGTTGCTAAGTCCTGTAAGGTTCTCGATTTCCTCGATAGAGCAGCCGGCTATGCCTTGCAGCCGTATCACCTTTTTCTGGTTCTGCGGGAGGCGGTTTATAATTTGTCGCACTTGCCTGAGTTGTTCTTTTTCTTCCAGTATTCGATCCGGAGTTTTATCGGTAATTCTCATATCCATCTGCATTTCTGCATCTTCGTCAGTCATCTGTCCGACTTGTGCTGAACGTAGAAAATCAAGACATAGATTTTTTATCATGGTAACGCAGTATGCTTCAGGATTTTCCAATTGCCCCAATTCGTCTCGTTTCAACCACAGTTTGCCGTATGTTTCTTGCAAAATATCTTCGGCATCTTCTTTGTTGCCGACTAATGCGATGGCCACACGGTATAGCTTGGGATGCAGAGGCATGAATTTACGCTTGAAATCTTCAGCCTTCATTGGAATGCCGATTTATGACATGTTCAACATCCGATGGATTAATGTTTCCTTGTATGCGAACAAGGGCTATTTCGTTTTTATCGTATTTGAGAATGACAATTTCCTGAATTTTATCATCATGGGTACGTATAAGAACTTTTTTGTATTCATCGCCGTCCTTATCGCTGATCTGACTGTCAAAAGCGGAGCAGTCCAATGCGCGTGCAGCCTCAATATATTTTTTCAATTTTGCTTTGTCGCAGTCTTCGAATTTTACAATGTCTATTTCGTGTACTCCAAATGTTTCCGTAAAGAAAGAGGCTATTGTCATTGTGAATCGTCCCAAATGTATGGAAGTCGCGTTGTCCTCATTGCGTATGTTGTCGAACAAAGCATCCATTTTTGTTTGGGCAATCATATTTTGACAGAAAGTAAAGCATACGGCTATGCTTATTAAAAAAAGTTTTTTGTTCATGGTTCGTAAATTTATACATTATGAATTTAGGTTGTGTCTCTTTTTATGCGCGCTTTTCAAGAGGCTTTCATTTTAAAGACGAACAGGTTGGGAGAATGTTACACAACGGAAGAGTTTTTTAGTGGATAGTGGTTAGTGATTAGTTACAGCGAGCACCTCGTAGTGTTAGCACTATGTTGAAAGTAGGTTTTAGTGAAAGCACAAGGTTAAGGGAAGGCCGCCCCCTTTGGGGGCAGGAAAAAATCATTGAAGATGATTTTTTCGGGGGATAAGACAATGCGTTGCCTGCGAAGCAGGCCGCCCCCTCTGGTGGCGGGATTTGACAAGAACAGGCGTGCGCAGCACGCCTCGTCAGAGGCGGGGGGTTAAAAGGAAAGGGAACCGTAAAAAAAGAGTTTGGAATTTAATTGATTGGCAAAGGGTCTCGGGAAGATGTAATAAAACCAGAGAAAAGGTAGGGCATTTCGGAGAGCTTGGAGTAGCCGCCGAAGGCGGCCGGCACGGAGTGCCGCGATGCCCCACCGGGGCCGCTGCGGAGCAGCGGGGGGTAAAAGGGAAAGGAACCACAAAAAAGGGTTTGGAATTTCATTTGTCGGCAAACGTTTCCAGGAAGATGTAATAAAACCAGAGAAAAGGTAGGGCATTTCGGAGAGCTTGGAGTAGCCGCCGAAGGCGGCCGGCA
>JADIMR010000086.1 GCA_017694565.1 Candidatus Enterocola intestinipullorum
TCGTATTGAGCTCGATTTCTTCCAAATTCTCCTCTGCCCTGCTGTCCCTGTACCGCTTGCAGTATTTGCCCCGCAATTGTATGGAATCCTTTTTGCCGCTTTTTTTCATAATAGGCATTTCAACCAAATCTCCCAGCAGCTCTTCGAAAGCCACGATTTGCCCTCCATTGTGTATCGCATAATCGGACACTATCCCGTAACGCACGTATTCATCAGGGAAATCCCGCTCCATTTGGGCCCGGACATCCTCAAGCAGGGATTTTTTTTGACGGCGGGTCATTTTTTTCGCCGGCTTTGTTTTTGTAACGAGGGTTTCTTCCAGCAATATCGGCTGTTCTTTTAGAACCACGTCCAAGGTATCTCCTCCGTCAGGCAAACTTCCGCCCGGTATATTGCATGTCTCGTATCCTATAAACGAAACCACCAACATGTCGTCCGCCGACAGGTTTTCCATGCTGAATATGCCGTCAGCATCTGTTATGACACCATTTTGCGGATTCCCTGCACAATAAACGCTCGCGTATGATACCGGTTCCCCGTTTTCATCGAAAACACGACCCGTTACGACAGATGCCGCGACTTGCGTTACAAAACATGCGCAGCCCGCAAGTATCGTTAAAAAAGTTTTCATTTAAGCGACTTCAATTTCTTGTTCATTTTATCGTAACCGAGTTCGAATATGTCTTCGACCTTCGTAAGGTCGAAACTGTTGTCATATTTCAAGGCTCCGGCAACTTCCACGAGCACATCGCACATTTTACGGTCGTCAAGCGTATTGGCCCGGAACATGAACTCGTATGAACGGGAAGCAATACCCAATATGTTAAGGTTGTATTTCGTGGGAACGAGAGGACTGACATTCACGCCGATAACTGTCTCGCAATCGTCCCGGATCACACTCACCGGGAAATTTTTGAATATACCGCCGTCCACATAATTTATCCCGCCGATAACTGTCGGTTCGAAAACTATCGGTATTGTTGCCGATGCCATGACCCTTTCCGCTATTGCTCCACGGTCGAAAACCACGCTTTTGCCATGATCGAGGTCGGTTGCCACCACCCGCACCGGAATGGGCAAATCTTCCAATTTCTTGTATTTGATTTTCTCCCCGATGAAATCGGCGAACTTTTGCGGTTTGAAAAAACCTGAAACCGGTATTGTCAATTGCGTGAACGTGGAGAATTTCTTGTCCTCGAAGAACTCGCATATCTCAATCGGCTTGAAACCAGCGGAATACAAAGCCGCCACAACGGACCCGGCACTTGTGCCAGACATTATGTCCGGCTTTATCCCATGTTCTTCCAACGCCTGCAAAGCTCCTGCATGGGCGAACCCTTTGATTCCGCCTCCGCTCAATGCCAATCCTATTTTGTATTTTTTTCCCATGATGATATTTGTTTATTGACTTACCCTTTCAATGTATTTCTCCGCATCGAACTTATTGTCCGGATTCTTGAACGACATGACGGACATGTTCAATAAAGGCTCGTCTATTCCAGCCTCCCGGATTGTCTCGTCAATTTGCTTGTCGGCCTTGCCCGAAACGAACAAGTCGATGAACCGTACCATGTCCGGGACATTTTCGATTTGCGGAATCGCCGCTATCTCGTGTCCGAAATTCTCGAAACGCATTATCCAATACGGCCAAGAATTTTTTTCAAATATCTTCACAAGCCTTTTCGAGCCGTACATGCCCTTGCCGAACAACACGAATTTGTCGTAACTCACCAGCTTGTCCTTCGTTCCGTGCAGGAACATGGTAGGTGCGGGCTGACGACGATATTTCAATTTGCCATCGAACACACATACAGCCCCGGAACACGAAATAACCCCGGCCGGCCTATAACCTTCCGGCATTATACCGGCAACAGCTTCCCCGTTACTCAGCGCGTAATCGCATTGCAACGCCGTTATCGCGCCGGCGCTTCCGCCGGACAAAACTATCTTGGAGCTGTCCGCTCCCCATTTCCCGCAACTGTCATAAACGAAACGCAGCGCGGAAAACATGTCCTCTACCGCCATATCGACAGCATTGGAGAACCTGCGTACCATTTCCACAGGCTTCACTTCTTCCATGTTGCCCTTGAACCCCAATCGGTAATCCATTGCCACTGCGACCATGCCGGCATCAGCCAAACGCTGCATGAATGCCACTGTATGCGCGTCCCGCCGCGAACCTTCCCTGAAACCTCCGCCGAATGCGTACAATATGCAAACGCCCTTGTTGTCCGCGCTGTCCGGCAAATACACGTCAAGATACAAATCGCAGGTATCACGCGATGCAAACTTGTATTGCAACGGCTCCGCGAGAACCCCTGCGGGGAACAATAACGACAAAACTATTAAAAAAACATTTTTCATAACAACAAACGAAAAGTCTTGCATCCTTTCCAAAACATAAAGATAACAATTAATAATTGTAAAACCTCCATACAACAACAAATAAATATCACGGGCCGTATAAACAACGATGTTTTTTCCTATATTTGGCTGACGCCCAATATAGGATGCGGCTCGGCAAAGCATATTCAAGTAAACTTGATATGCTTTTCTCTCGCCTTTCACTATATTTGACCATATATACATTGAATTAAAATTGCAATACACGGTATCCATGAAAAAAATAATTTTATCATCGTTCCTTGTCTTTTCCACCTTTGCCGCATTCGCACAAAGCGCGGAAGACAGCTTCGCGCTCCTGTCCGCCGTGATGGGCAACGACCAACAGACATCCGCCAAATACGACACCCTTGTTACCATGAAAGGAGAAGTCGTCATCTGCAAGGATTTGACTTTTAACCATTCGGAAGCCGTATTTACCAAAACCGGGGAGCAGGCAAAGACCACCATGCCGGCATCCAATATTTTGAGCATAAATTCAAAACCGTTCCGCGAGGACATAAGCACGATTGTTACCGCCAACGGCAGCATGATAGAATGTTTCATCACAGGCAAAGACAGCAAGGCCGTCCGCTTCAAACAGGCAGGACGTGAAGCAGAAATGTCCATTCCCGTAAGCTCCGTACAATACATAACCTACCCCAACGGTGAAACCGAACACTTCTCCGGCAATGCCGGACCGGGAACTTATAACACGCTTGCCTCGTCCGGGCTGGCAACCGGCACGGTAGAATACAGCAACAGGGGCAGCGGCAGGCTTTATTTAGACGGAGAGCCGATAAGTTCCGCAGAGTATCGGGAAATGTGCCTCGCCATCGATGAAAACATTTGGAGACAATACCGCAGCGGCACGTCCCTAAGAACGGCCGGCGCAGTGCTTTTGGGCGTAGGCGGCGGAATGCTGGGATTCTCCATTATTTTTGGCATATCCGGCGCGTCGACCCTCAATGAAATCTTGATTATGGGGTCGTACACCACCCTTGCCGTGGGCCTGCCGATGATGATTGCCGGCATCCCGGTTTATTGCGTAGGCAAAAGCAAACGCCGCCGAAGCGTGAACAACTACAACCAAGCCGTCAAGGAATTGGCAAATCCTGTCGCCACATTGAATTTCGGCATAAGCGACGCGGGCATCGGATTTGCCCTGAACTTTTAAGCAAAACCGCCCGGCAGACAAGAAAGAAGATTTTTTACATAAAATTATTTGACCGAAGAGAATAAAACCGTATCTTTGCGGCTGCAAATTTTGAAACGTAAATAATCTTATACAGATATGAAACAAGGCATTCATCCCGAAAATTACCGTCCCGTGGTTTTCAAAGACATGTCGAACGGAGACATGTTCCTGTCGCGTTCCACCGCAGCAACCAAGGAAACCATCGAGTTCGAGGGCGAGACTTATCCTTTGGTAAAATTGGATATTTCCAACACCTCGCATCCTTTCTACACCGGCAAATCCAATTTGGTCGACACTGCCGGTCGCGTGGACAAGTTCTATTCAAGGTACAAAAAGAACAAGTAATCGCTTTTTATAGTAAAAAAGCCGCTTCATGACGAAGCGGCTTTTTTGTTTTCTGCGTAAATTTGCAAACACAGAGTTTATTAACATAACCCTTTTATTCCAAATGCAGGAAAAAATAATCATTCTCGATTTTGGATCGCAGACAACCCAGCTGATCGCACGCAGGGTGCGTGAAGCCGGAGAGTATTGCGAAATCCTACCGTACAACAAATTTCCCGCCGGAGACGACTCTGTCAAAGGAGTCATATTGTCGGGCAGCCCTTTCTCCGTTTATGACGAGAAAGCCTTTAAAACCGATTTGGCACAATTCAGGGGCAAATTGCCATTATTGGGAATATGTTACGGCGCGCAATTCATAGCTAAGAACCTTGGCGGCAATGTCGAACCCGCCGGAAGCCGCGAATACGGCAGAGCCAACCTTGACATGGTCAAGACCGACGACCCTTTGCTTTTCAATGTCGAAAGCGGGGAACAGATATGGATGTCCCACGGCGACACAATAACCGTGCTTCCCAATGGCGGAGAGATTATTGCCAGCACTTCAGATGTAGCAATCGCAGCCTTTCGCATAAAAGGGGAAAACACATGGGGCGTACAGTTCCATCCCGAAGTATTCCATTCCGTTTGCGGCCCACGAATCATTGATAATTTCTTGAACATCTGCTCATGCAAGAAAGATTGGTCGGCAGAATCGTTCATCGACAGTACAGTTACAAGCCTGAAAGAACAATTACAAGACGACAAGGTTGTCCTCGGTTTGTCGGGAGGCGTAGACAGTTCGGTTGCGGCAGTCCTGCTCAATAAAGCCATCGGCAATAACCTGACATGTATTTTCGTAGACCACGGCTTGCTTCGAAAGAACGAGTTCGAAGATGTCATGTCGGAATACAAATCATTGGGCTTAAACGTGATAGGCGTGAACGCCAAGGATAAGTTTTACAGCGAACTCGCAGGTGTTTCCGAACCGGAAAAGAAACGCAAGATAATAGGCAAAGGCTTTATCGACGTTTTTGAAGCGGAAGCCCGCAAAATAAAAGACGTGAAATGGTTGGCGCAAGGGACCATATATCCGGACTGCATCGAGTCATTATCAATAACGGGAACTACAATCAAATCGCATCATAACGTAGGCGGTCTTCCCGAAAAAATGAACCTGAAACTTTGCGAACCCCTGCGTTTGCTATTCAAGGACGAAGTACGGCGCGTGGGCACAAAATTGGGAATGCCCAAAAACCTTATAGGACGCCAGCCATTCCCCGGTCCGGGTTTGGCCGTGCGCATTCTGGGTGACATAACCCCCGAAAAAGTCCATGTTTTACAAGAAGCCGATGACATATTCATACGTGCGCTCCGCGAATGGAACTTGTACGACGAAGTATGGCAGGCTGGCGCGATATTGCTTCCCGTAAGGTCGGTCGGCGTAATGGGCGATGAACGCACATACGAAAACGCCGTGGCACTGAGGGCCGTTACCTCTACCGATGCCATGACTGCGGATTGGGCGCGGCTGCCTTACGATTTTCTTGCAAAGGTGTCTTCCGACATTATAAACAAGGTAAAAGGAGTAAACCGCGTAACATACGACATTTCCTCAAAACCGCCTGCTACAATTGAATGGGAATAAAATAACGTCTGGAATTTTTCAATCATTTTCTTAATATCCAAAACAAAGGCGGTGCAAAATTGCACCGCCTTTGTTTTCATCATCATCCTGTTGTTCTTCGACTCAAAACCGCAATGCCAAACCAACTCCAGCATCGCTTACACCGAAATCAAGTGAAGCCACAGTATGGGATTTGGCTTTTTTCATGACATTGTAATTTTCTACACTTTCCACACGTAAATCATTCCCTTTAAAATACAAAGGAATTGAAGTTATGGCCAAAACACCCCCGATACCGATAAATATCCCTCCGGCTATATACGAATCACAAATAAACAATATTGAAGATGCCAACATACATAAAGATCCTGAACAAAGAATCCAACTTGCGGCTTTATATCTTTTCTTTCCCTTTTTGTATTCATTCCACAAATTCATATCCATACTACTACACATTTTCATATATTCATCCTCCGTTATACGGACACCATCCAAGTACAACTTATTATTTTCGAAAGAAACCAATCCTGACTTATCAGATAAGAAATACGATGAGTCTACAACTTGCGCATTTTCCTGTCTCTTATCTTTATCCTCTGTCTTAACAACTTCTTTACTTCGTTCATACCCGGCATCTTTGGAGAGTTCCACGCTTGAACCGAGAATGATTATATACTAATCTGATAATCAATTTATATATTAGGCTTTATCTTTTATTTGGTACCGTATAGTTCCCATATTCTGTCGGTTTCCCAAAGGTTATTATTTTTTTACCCACTGTCTAATAAAAGCTCTTCATTTTGAGGTATGGTGTTAATGTTCTACGATGGGTCTGTTAGAACACCTCCTTGGTAAACTATGATAACCCTAACTTAATGTATTCGGTCCATGATCGGGGTATTAAGCCGCAAAGCATTCTATAATGTCCGATTTTCTTTAAGAATTTCGGACATTTTATTCTACATCAAGAGTAATATCGTATCTTTGCAACTAGAATCATTGTGAATATGAAGACGATACTGACGAAGGAAATACGAAACATTATAAACCGAAACGGACCGAACAGGCTTTATATGGTGAGCGATTTTGCCCATCTGAATAATGACGGGCTAGTTACTCGTGCGCTTTCCCGATTAGAGAAAGAGGGTGTGCTCATTCGTCTTTCTCAAGGTCTATATTTATATCCATTACGGAATAAGTTCGGTGTACTTCGTCCCTCTATAGAAGATATCGCATACGCCATAGCGGAAAAGGATAAGGCTCGTATTATACCTAGTGGATTGACAGCATTGAACAAA
>JADIMR010000087.1 GCA_017694565.1 Candidatus Enterocola intestinipullorum
TCTTCTTCCTTGTCTTCTTCAAACGAGGTAAAGCCCGCACCGATTAGAAGATTGTACCATTTGGCTATTTTTATAATATCGCTGTTGTGGACTCTATCCCTGTCGAAATCGGGCAGTGCGGTTGCGAGGAAATCCTGCAAGGCCTTTTTGTCGGCGTTCTTTAAATCCAGAGTTGTTTTTTCGCCTTTCAAGACTTCGTACAGTTTTGTGAACACATCCCTCAAAGGAACGTCCTCGTCATTCGTATATATGGATATGTCGTTGAGGGAAATCATTTTTTCATGCGGATAGACAGGCATGCGTGTACCGTCCGCCAAAGCTTCAACGATTATTGCTTTTTTTGAAGCGGCCAGCATTTTAAACAATCCGCTTCTTCCGGAAATAGATAAAACTTTTTCTAACATGGTTTGTTTGAATTATGTGCTATGTTATTGTTTGTGTTTCATACTGTGGTCGTAGCCGGCGCGCATTGCGGCGAGGTTGGCTTCGACAACTTGTTCTCCCTTGCGGCTGAAAATATAACGTATGGCGTTTTCCACGGTTTCGACAGGCATGTCGAGGAATGGGAGCGCGGCTCCTACCAATACGATGTTCGCTCCTCGGGTATTCCCGCATTGTTTGGCAATTTCCTCAGCGTCTACCAATACATGATTGGGGCATTTCTTTATTTCGTCAATGATTTGTACGTCGGCGGGATAATCCGGAATGTTCTTAAAGCAGGTGGAACTGCTGACAATCCACCCGTTTTCATTCATATACGGCAGGTATCGCAATGCTTCCATCGGCTCCATTGACAAGATAAGGTCGGCATTGCCTTTCGGTATCAGATCGGAGGCTATGGGACTGTCGGAAATACGCAGGTTGGATTGTACGTCGCCCCCGCGTTGGCTCATGCCGTGGACTTCGGACTGTTTCATGTACAAGCCTTGCTGCAACGCGGCTTCGCCAATCACGGCTGCTATGGATAAAATGCCTTGTCCGCCGACGCCGGACAATATTATGTCTTTTTTCATTTCTTTTTGCGTTTAAGGGTTTGTACACATTCACGCCTCGGTATTATGACGGAAACGCCGTTGTGTTCTATTTCTTCTCGTATCACTTGTTTCATTTCTTCATAGTTCTTTTTCAGGGGAACCAACACCCGTATGTGGTTTTCGGGTACTCCGATACCGCGACAAATGGATTCTATTTTGCCGAAATCGGCAGAATCCTGGCCTCCTGTCATGGCAGTGGTTTCGTTATCCGAAATTATTACGGTAATCGGGGAATTTTCGTTTACCGCATCCAACAGGGCGGTAATGCCGGAATGCGCGAAGGTGGAGTCGCCGATGACAGCTATCGACGGATGCAGTCCGCCATCTGCCGCTCCTTTCGCCATTGTAATGGATGCTCCCATGTCCAAGCAAGAGTCAATTGCAGTATAAGGAGGCAATGCCCCCAAGGTATAACAGCCTATGTCCCCGAATACTTTCGCCTGCGTATATTCGGCCACCACGTCTTTAAGGGCGGCGTACATGTCCCTGTGTCCGCAACCTTGGCACAATGCCGGCGGACGCATTTTTACAACTTCCGGCATGGGTTTGCCTTCGGTTTTTTGTATCCCGAAGGCTTTTGCCACTATGTCGGGGTTCAGTTCACCTTGTCTTGGCAGGCTGCCGTCCCCGCGTCCACGGATTATCGGCTTTTTCGGCGGGAGCATACCTCTGATGGCATCTTCGATAAGGGGATAGCCTTCTTCTATCACCATTATGCTTTCGCATTCGGCTGCCATTTTTTCTATCGGTTTCAAAGGTAGCGGGTATTGGCCGACTTTCAGAACGGGATAGGGGCATCCTTGCGGGAAGTTTTCCATGAGATAGTTGTAGCCTATGCCGGCTGCGATGATTCCGGTTTGTTTGTTTCCTCCGTCAGTAAACGTATTGTATACGGAGTTTTCGGAACTTTCCTGGAACTTGTCCTGGCTTGCCAGCAATTCCGCGTAACGACCGCGCGCTATTGCGGGCAACAATATGAATTGACGCTTGTTTGCGGGCATCTTCATCGCGTTTTGGGGCTTGCAGGGCTTGCGGATTACTCCGGAACGCGAATGCGCCAAACGAGTGGTAATGCGAAGCAATATCGGGCGTCCTAATTTTTCAGACAGTTCCAGCCCTTCGTAAGCCATGTCGTATGCCTCTTGTTGGTTGGATGGTTCCAATACGGGTATAAGTGCGAATTTGCCGTAAAATCTGGAATCCTGTTCGTTTTGCGAGGAGTGCATGGACGGATCGTCGGCGGACAGGACTATCAGTCCTCCGTTTATGCCTGTTACGGCGGCGTTCATGAACGGGTCGGCCGCCACATTCAGACCGACGTGCTTCATGCACACCATTGCGCGTTTTCCTACGAATGACAAACCTACGGCGGCTTCCATTGCGGTCTTCTCGTTTGCCGACCATTTGCAATGTACTTCCGAGGCTTTGCCTTGCGGACTTTGTTGTATGTATTCGGTTATTTCGGTCGAAGGCGTTCCCGGGTATGCGTACACTCCGGACAAGCCTCCGTCCAATGCACCCAAGGCTATGGCTTCGTCAGCCAGTAAAAGTAACTTTTCCATGATATGAGTTGTGTCCTTGTTTGTCGTGAAGTTTTTAAAAAGGATTTTCGTTGTCTTCTTTTATCGTACCGGCGGGATTGTTGTTGTGCCGGTTGCCGTTTGTCATGTCATTTCCCTTTTTTGAAAAATAACTTCCGTTGTTTATCTTGCTGCCCAATTCGCGGTATTCGTCGCTTGCGTCAGGAAACATCTTGCCGCTGTCAAGGTTGTCGAATTTGATCAATTTGTTCTTGAACGCCAGTTGGATGTTACCGACTGAGCCGCTACGGTGTTTTGCTATTATCACTTCAGCGATTCCTTCCAATGAATGCCCGTCTTCGGGGTCTTGTTTTATACCGTAGTATTCGGGGCGGTGAAGCAATACGACGACATCCGCATCCTGCTCTATGGCTCCCGATTCCCTCAAATCGGAAAGTTGCGGACGTTTGTCGTTGCCGGATCTGCCTTCAACTCCACGGTTCAACTGCGAAAGGGCAATGACCGGTATGTTCAATTCTTTTGCCAGGGCTTTCAAGGAGCGGGAAATCATGCTCACTTCCTGTTCACGGTTGCCGAAATTCATCCCGCTTGCGTTCATCAATTGCAGATAGTCTATTATTATGCAGTCTATCAGGTGTTCCCTGTATAATTTCCTTGCCTTGCTGCATAGTTCATAAACCGACAATCCGGCGGAATCGTCCAAAAATATTTTAGATTTCTTCAAGACGCTTGCACGTGCATCCAATTGCTCCCATTCGTAATCGTACAATTGTCCGCGCTTGATTTTTTCGCCTTCTATCTCGCTTACGTTCACAATGAGCCTCGTAACCAACTCTATGCTCGACATTTCCAATGAAAAGAACGCCACGGTTTTGTCGTATTCGACAGCCATGTTCTTGGCCATTGACAACACGAAGGCGGTTTTTCCCATTGCCGGACGCGCAGCTATGATGTTCAGCGTGGCCGGTTGCCAACCGTTTATTATTTTGTCCAATTCTTTGAACCCTGACGGTACGCCTGTAAAGCCGTCTATTTGTGTCCCTGCTTTTTGAATGCGTTGCAAGGCCTCGCTTATGACATCCGACAAAGGTACGATGTCCCTTTTTACGTTTTCCTGCGTCAGGGAGAATATGCGGCCTTCGACGGTTTGAATAAGGTCCTCGACTTCATATTGTTCGTCAAAGGCGATTTTCTGGATGTCGCTTGTAACGCGGATCAGTTCCCTTGCCAAATATTTCTTTTCAACGATTTCCGCGTATCTGCTTATATTGGCGGCCGAAACCACGCAATTGCTCAACTCGTTGATGTAAGCCACGCCTCCGGCTTCTTCTATCTTGCCCATCTGCCGGAGTTGCTCGTTGATTGTGATTATGTCTATGGGCTTGGAAGCCGCGTCCAACAACCTTGCAGCTTCGAATATGAGTTTATGGGCAGGGACGTAGAATGATTCCGGTTTCAGAAGGCTGCTGATTTCGTAATAAGAATCCGGTTCCAGCAACATGCCTCCCAATACGGCACGCTCCGCTTCCACGTTCTGGGGCGGTATTTTACCGCTCTCTACAAGGCCGTCGTCCTCTTGTTCTCTTGTTTTACGGTTTCGGGTTTTGGTTTCCATTTCTTGAAAATATCGCCAAAGTTACACAAAATAGTGATTAGTGGACAGTGATTAGTGTTTAGTTTTAGGCACTAAAACTACTTTCAACATAGTGCTTTCACTACTATGTGCTCGCTGTAACCAACCACTAACCACTAATCATTGATTATACAAGGCGAGGATCAAATCTCCGCGTTTGAGCTGTTTCAGGCGGGTGATTATTGCCTTCTTTTCTTCCGGTTTGTACCAGAAGAAGAAGCGGCGTTGGGCCAGTTTGCTTTCCTTGGTTCGTGCGCAATATACCTTTTGCTTCGTATATGGGTTGATGCCTGTGTAATAAATTTCAGTGGACAACGTCATGGGCGTAGGCGTGAAGTCCTGTACTTGCTCCAAATGGAAATTCATTTTTTTGGTACGGGCGGCGAGTTCGGCCATGGCTTCTTCCGTGCATCCCGGATGGCTTGAAATGAAATATGGAATCAATTGTTCGCGAAGGGCGTACTTTTCGTTGATTTCATTGAATTGCCTTGCAAAAGCCTCGAAACATTCGAAGGGAGGTTTGCGCATGAGTTTCAACACTTCGGCATTCGTGTGTTCAGGGGCGACTTTCAAGCGGCCGGAAACATGGTGCAGCAGTAATTCGCGCAAATAGTCGTATGTGGACAGGTCGTAACGTATGCCGCTGCCGACAAAAGCCTTTTTTACTCCCGGCAGCTCCCTTACTTTGCGGTATATGCCCAATAGCGGTTTCATGTCCTTGTCGAGATTCGGGCAGATTCGGGGTTGCAGGCATGTCGGTCTCTTGCATTTCTTGCAAAGCTCCAAGTCTTTGCCGCCTATGCGGTACATATTGGCTGACGGACCTCCCAAATCGCTGATGTAACCCTTGAAATCCTTGTCTTCGCATATCTTCCTGACTTCCGCAAGGATGGATTTTTCCGAACGGGAACTTATGAATTTGCCTTGTTGGGCTGAAATCGTGCAAAAAGCACATCCTCCGAAACATCCCCTGTGTAAAGTAACCGAATATTTTATCATGTCGAATGCCGGAATACGCTTTCCTTTATAGCGGGGATGCGGTTGGCGCGTGTAGGGCAGGTCGTAGATATAATCCAATTCTTCCGTGGTCAGCGGTGGAAATTGCGGATTGAGTACGATCATTTTGTCGCCAACACGCTGTCCCAACACAGCTGTCGGTTCGTAAAGGTTGGATTGTTGTTCTATGACGGTGAAATTGGCAGCTTGTGCCGATTTGGATTTCAAACATGTCTCGTGCGGGGCCAATTCAATGTCCACTTTGCGCGGAGTGCCGAGATACGCGGTTTGTTTTACATCCTTGATATTTTCGAACTTTTCCCCGTTTTTCAGCCTGCGGACAATTTCCATGAAAGGCTTTTCGCCCATGCCGTAAACAAGCAGGTCGGCGGGTGTTTGTGCCAAAATGCCCGGCAGCAGGCAATCGTCCCAGTAGTCGTAGTGTGTGAAACGCCGTAGCGAGGCTTCGATGCCGCCGATAATTACCGGCACGTCGGGATATATGCTTTTCAGTATGTCGCAATACACTTTGCATGCACGGTCGGGACGGTAACCTGCGCGGCCTTCCGGGGTATAGGCATCGTCCGAGCGGAGGCGTTTGTTGGCGGTGTAGTGGTTCACCATCGAATCCATGCATCCGGAACCCACTCCGAAAAACAAACGCGGCCTGCCTAATTTTTTAAAGTCGCGCAAGTCGTCCCTCCAATTAGGTTGCGGCACCACCGCCACGCTCAATCCTTCCGCTTCAAGTACCCTCGCTATTATGGCTACGCCGAATGACGGGTGGTCCACGTAGGCATCACCTGTGAACAAAATCACGTCAGGCTGCTCGATACCCGCGAGTTCAAGTTCTTTTTTGGAAGTCGGAATCATTATTCAGGCTTTAAGCCAAATGTATAATTAACAATTAAAAACGCAGATTAGTGTTTAGTGAATAGTGGTTAGTCAATATGAATAATAGTTCGATCCTTCTGGGTCGTGATACTCGTATGGACATTATAGCCGTGGGAGTGTCCGCTTCGCGTCCGTACCCACGGTTAATTTAATTACCGGCTTTGCCGGTAGATCAACCGCACGATGCGGGTTGTTTGTGTGCAGCAAGCTGCACGATTTAACTATCTACTAACCGCTGCGGCGAAGCCACACCTGCCGCAAAGCGGCAAACTAATCACTAACCACTAACCACTAACCACTAATCACTATTAAGTACCTCCTTATAACGGGCGGGGTTTTTGAGTATGTCCATGGCCGGTCCAAGCATCTCGTCTTTTTTCAGGGACATATACATTTTGCCTCGTTGGAAATAGTAATATTTCGATATTTCTATCAGCAGCAAATGGGAAATTTCATCCTTGTACAACTCCAATTCTTTTTGTACATCAGGCGTTATTGCCGCTTGCAATGTATCGAACAGGTCCTTGTTGTTTTCATATATCTCATCGTCCTTGGCGGATTGTACGAGCTTCTCGAAGGCTGATTGTGTGGGAAGTTCATATTTGAAGTCCTTTTCCTTGACGAATTTCATGAATTCGTCGTATACGGAATCGCTGATTGCGAATTCTTCCATTGGAACGGCTACGGGATTGTTGTGATAATACTCGTTGGCGAAATCGAAAAGCAGGTTGTCGGCATATAAATTGAAAGATATCGCATGTCCCGCCTTCGGTTCTACTTCCACGTCCGGTGTTATGCCGCGTCCGTCCCTTACGATGCGTCCCCCTGCTGTCTTGAATTCCGAAGTCAGGCTGTCGGGCACTTCGACGGGAGGCTCGGAATCGTTCCCGCTGTATTTTATGGCCTGGATGCAACGGCCGCTCGGGATGTAATATTTAGCCGTAGTTACTTTCAGCTGCCCGTTGAATGCCACCGGGTATGTTCCTTGTACCAGCCCTTTTCCAAATGTGCGTTCCCCGACGATTACCGCCCTGTCCATGTCTTGCAAAGCCCCGGCCACGATTTCCGACGCGGACGCGCTGCCGCTGTCTACTATTATCACAAGCGGTATTTCCGTGTCCACGGGTTGTGACGGAGTTTTGTATATTGATAGAGTCTTATTGCCGCGCCCTTTCGTGGTAACGACGGTTTCCCCTTTCGGCACGAACATGTTTACAATGTCCACTGCCTCGCCCAACAAGCCTCCCGGGTTTGCGGCCAAATCCAAAATAAGGGATTTCATACCTTGGGAGCGCAGGTCAAGAAAAGCTTTTTTCACTTCGTCAGAGCATCCGTCCGTGAAGTTCGACAATTGTATGTATCCGATGCTGTCGTTCATCATTCCGTAATAATATACGGGATTCATGTAAATGTTTTCACGTACAATGTCGAATTTCATCGGCTTTTTGTTGTCGCCGCGCAATATTTTGACTTCCACTTCCGTACCCGGAGTGCCTTTAAGTTTTTCGCTTACGTCGGCAGGCATTTTGCCTTTCATGTTTTCCCCGTCGATGAATGCTATTTTGTCTCCGGGCAATAATCCGGATTTGTGGGCAGGCATGTTTTCGTATGGTTCATTGATTATGACGTAATCTTCCCGATATGATATTATGGCGCCGATGCCGCCGTATTCCCCGGTAGTCATGAATTTGAAATCCTTTTCAGATTCGTCTGGAATATAAATGGTATACGGGTCGATGCTTCTCAACATGCCGTTTATCCCGGCTGTTATTACTTTTTCGGCATTGACAGTATCGACATAATGCAGGGTCAGTTGTTTGAACAATGTGTTGAATATGTCTAAATTCTTCGCGACGTTGAAAGTCCTGTCTTCATTGTCCGAAGCCCATATATGGCAGCAGGAGTAAAATACTGCCGCGATGATTAAAATTATCCTTTTCATAATGAAACAAAACTACTACAAAATTCGGTAGCGTGCAATGCTTTGTTGATGTAAAAAAATACAGTCGTATACCATGCGGGTATACGACTGTACGGTTCGGCAAACCGTTGCTCATTATCATATAAGATAATGTGAGCTTATGGATTCGTTAGTGTTCACTTTGGTTATGGCATCTGCGATAAGATCGGCAACCGAGAGTACTTTTATCTTGTCGCATGACGTATCACGTAAAGGAATCGAATCAGTGAAATATATTTCTTTAAGCTGTGAGTTGCGGATGCGTTCCGTAGCCGGGTCGGACAATACCGCATGGGAAGCGAATGCCCTGACCGATACAGCTCCGTTGTCCATCATGATGTTTGCGGCTTTGGTAATGGTGCCTGCCGTGTCCACCATATCGTCCAAAATGATCACGTTCTTGCCTTGGACATCGCCTATGATCTTCATCGATTCCACCTCGTTGGCTTTCGCACGTTGTTTGTGGCAGAGCACAAGGTCGACTCCCAAATATTTGGCATAGCTGCTGGCACGTTTCGAACCTCCGACATCGGGAGAAGCGATTACCAGGTTTTCCAATTGCATGGACTGTATGTACGGGAGATATATGGAAGATGCGTACAAGTGGTCCAACGGTACATTGAAAAAACCCTGAATTTGATCGGCATGTAAATCAAGCGTGATTACGCGATCCACTCCGGCAACAGTAAGCAGGTCCGCAACGAGTTTGGCGCCTATAGAAACACGGGGCTTGTCTTTCCGGTCTTGTCTTGCCCAACCGAAATAAGGGATTACTGGAATGATTTTTCTGGCCGACGCGCGTTTTGCGGCATCGATCATCAGAAGCAGTTCCATAAGATTGTCCGAGTTAGGGAATGTGGATTGTACCAAAAACACTTCGCATCCACGTATGGATTCCTCGTATGAAACCGCAAATTCGCCATCAGCGAAATATTGGATGTTCATCTCTCCCAACGGGCAACCGAGACTTTTGCAGATTTTTTCTGCCAAATACCTTGACTTGGTACCCGAAAAAACTTTAAGCGGAGCCAAACTGTTCATTGAAATTAGAGTTAAAAGTTATTGATTGATTTAATACGCAAATAACGGATAATTTTTCATTATTCCATTTACTTTTTCGCGGACTTCTGTGATTACGCTTTCATTTTCCACGTTGTCAAGTACTTCCTCTATCATGGCGGCGATTTCGACCATAAGGTCTTCTTTCGCTCCACGTGTCGTTATGGCAGGAGTACCGAGGCGGATACCCGAAGTCTGGAACGCGGAACGGGAATCGAACGGCACCATGTTCTTGTTACAGGTTATGTCCGCCATCACAAGGGCTTTTTCCGCTACCTTGCCTGTCAGGTCGGGATATTTGGTGCGCAAGTCCACCAGCATGGAGTGGTTGTCAGTTCCACCTGAAACGATTTTGAACCCGCGATTGATAAGTTCTTCCGCCAATTTCGCCGCATTTTTCTTGACCTGCATTTGGTATTCCTTATACTCGGGTTGCAGGCATTCGCCGAAGGCGACGGCTTTTGCAGCTATTACATGTTCGAGCGGACCGCCTTGTATGCCAGGGAAAACTGCTGAATCCAAACATGCCGACATCATTTTTACTTCGCCTTTGGGTGTCAGCTGGCCTTTGGGGTTGGGGAAATCCTGTCCCAACAAAATAACGCCGCCGCGGGGACCGCGCAGGGTTTTATGGGTGGTGGAAGTTACTATGTGGGCGTATTTTAAAGGATTGTCCAACAGCCCTGCTGCAATAAGGCCGGCAGGGTGGGCCATGTCCACCATCAGTATCGCACCTACCTTGTCGGCGATTTCACGCATCCGTTTGTAATCCCATTCACGGGAGTAGGCCGATCCTCCGCCGATTATCATTCTGGGTTTTTCCTTTAACGCGAGTTCTTCCATTTGATCGTAGTCCACGCGGCCGGTTTCTTCATTGAGATTGTAAGCTACCGGATGATAAAGCAAACCAGACGAATTCACGGCCGAACCGTGAGAGAGATGCCCGCCGTGCGCGAGGTTCAATCCCATGAATTTGTCCCCGGGGTTAAGTACTGCCAAAAATACGGCGGCATTGGCTTGCGCTCCTGAGTGTGGTTGCACGTTCACCCAACATGCCCCGAAAATCTGCTTCAAACGGTCGATTGCCAATTGTTCCACCTGGTCCACTACTTCGCATCCTCCGTAGTAGCGTTTGCCGGGATAGCCTTCCGCATACTTGTTGGTCAGGCAAGACCCCATGGCCTGCATTACTTGTTCGCTGACGAAATTTTCCGAAGCAATGAGCTCGATACCTTTTTCCTGCCTTTGGCGTTCTTTGCCGATAAGGTCAAAAACCGTGGTGTCCCTTTTCATATCCGTGTATGTATTAAAGATAATGTTATGCTTTGTTGTTCAAACTGTCCAATATCATTTGCAGCTGCATTTCGTCCTGCACCAACAACTGGCGTTGTTTGCCTCCGTTGCTTTGGGGGCCTACTATGCCGGCGGCTTCGAGTTGGTCCATTATTTTAGCGGCCTTCGGATAGCCTATTCCCAATTTGCGCTGCAAAAGCGAAGCCGAGCCGCTTTGATGTATCACCAACAGGCGCGCGCAATCGTCGAACATGGGGTCGCGCTTGTTCAAGTCCACTTCGCCTAAACGGTGCGTGCCGCCTTCTTCGCCGTCCGCTTCGTCCGGTTCAGGCAATTCGTAAGCCGACGGGTATCCTTGCTGGGTGCTGATATATTCGCACACGCGCTTGATTTCGTCTGTATCCACGTATGCGCATTGAAGCCTCGTAAGGTCGCTGCCGGTGGAGTAGAGCATGTCTCCGCGTCCTATCAGTTTTTCCGCCCCGTTGGAGTCGAGTATGGTTTGCGAGTTGCGGTAATCGGCAGTCTGGAAAGCCATCCTTGCCGGGAAGTTGGCCTTTATCGTACCCGTGATTATGTTTGTAGTCGGCCGTTGCGTCGCAATTATTGTATGGATGCCGACGGCACGTGCCAACTGTGCTATGCGGGCGAGGGGAAGCTCTATGTCCTTTCCTGCGGTCATTATGAGGTCCCCGAACTCGTCTATCAAAAGCACTATGTACGGCATGTAATGATGTCCGTGTTCGGGATTCAGCTTGCGTTTGATGAATAATGAGTTATATTCCTTTATGTTGCGTACATGAGCCGCTTTCAACAAGTCGTAACGTGTGTCCATTACCTTGCAAAGCGAACGCAGCGTCTGCACGACTTTCGTAACATCCGTTATGATGGCTTCCTCGTTATCAGGCAATTTGGCAAGGAAGTGGTTTTCTATTGTGGAATAAATGCTGAACTCCACCTTTTTCGGGTCGATTAGCACGAATTTGAGTTGTGAAGGATGCTTGCGGTAGAGCAGGGAAACCAACATGGTGTTCAAGCCTACGGATTTGCCTTTACCCGTTGCTCCGGCCACCAGCAAGTGGGGCATTTTGCACAAGTCGGTTACGAATACGTCATTGGTTATGGTTTTGCCCAATGCTACCGGCAGGTCGTATGTACACTCTTGGAATTCTTTCGATGCGATTACCGAACGTATGGGTACGATTTGCGGGTTCGCATTCGGTACTTCGATGCCGACAGTGCCTTTTCCGGGGATAGGGGCAATGATTCTTATTCCCGTTGCTGAAAGCGACAAGGCAAGGTCGTCGCTCAAACTGCGGATCTTGGAAATCCGCACTCCGTCTGCCGGAACTATCTCGTACAATGTTACGGTAGGACCTGGTGAAACGCTGATTTGTTTTATCGCTATGCCGAAATTATCCAAAGTTTCGGTAATGCGTTTTTTATTGGCCGCGCATTCTTCCGGATCTACTTTCGTCGTGGTATCGTACTTGTCGTCCAACAAATCCAATGACGGCAGTTTGTAATGGCTTAGCTCAAGCGTGGGATCGTATTCCCCGAATTGGTCCACGAGTTGTTCGGATGTGGATATGGTGTCCCCGCTATTAGTGTCGTTTACGACCATTTCCACGTCATCGCCGTTTGCGGGAGCGTGTATTTCGGACTTGTCACTGTGTGTTTTTTCCTCTGCATCCGGGAAGAATCCTGATGAGCCGTTATTTTCGTAAACATCATTTGAACCGTCATCGGTTTTTTCCGGATATTCTTCTGTCTTGTATCCGCTTGCGCCATCATAACCCGGGAAATCCGTTTCAAGTCCGTCGTCCGGGTTGGTTTTCGAATCGGTTTCCTGTATTCCCGGGACTTCGGCTTTTCCGGACTTCTTTTCTTTCAACATGGCAGTCCACGCCGAAAACCTTTCGGACAACTTGACAAACCATGCCCTTATCGCAGGCAGGGACGAGGCGAACACTATGCCCAAATAAACCGTCATGGTGGCTACAAGCAGCAATATCAACCCGGGAACTCCTATCATTTTCGAAAGATAAGAGGCTACCGCATTGCCATGCGCCCCGCCGAGTCTTACGTACGGAATGAAATCATTTACGGGAAATGCCAAACCTAAGCAAACCGAAAACCAGATCATTAAAAAAGCGTTGGAAAAAAACTCCCTTGTCAAATTTACGGAAGAAGACGGGTTCACGATTTTTTTCGCCACCAATATGAGAAACCACGGCAGGAGTATAGCCGATATTCCCATCCATGAATTCACAAGGGCGTTGCTGATTATGCCGCCAAGCGTGCCGCCCCAATTCTTGTATTGTCCGGCTGCTTGGGAAACGGCATCCTTGTCCAAAAGACTATAATCGCATCCTCCGTATATTATGAATGATACGATGGTAAGGGCCAAATACACCGCCGGCACGAAAAACACGAGACCGCCGACAAAAATCCGGAAGCGGTTGTCGGCAGCCAAACTTTTGACCTTTTGTAAAAAATTACCTGATTTCTTGTTTTTCGATGCCATCGACGGACATTTAATCGAAACACAAAGGTATAAATAAAACTTTACTTTTCGGTTATTATCAGAAGGTGAAATTCAGGGAAACCCTTACTCCGTTTGCCCAGATTCCGGGGTTGTTCAAATAATTTATCCGCCTTACGTAATCGATTCGCAGAATACGGAAAATATTGTCTATGCCCACGCTGAATTCCATATACGGTTCGGCCGGATTGAGCAATACGGTGTTTTCGGGAAATTCCAGCAGATTGTTGTTGAACGCAGGGTTGTTTTTGTTTGAAAGATAGCCCCAGTAGCACTTGAAGCCGAAAACTTCGCGCAGTTGTAATTTTTTTATTCCTGGAATCCAATTGAATATCAACCCGTTGGTGGATAGGTTCAAATCGATGGATGCGTATTGGTCGGTTACGAATTCCAACGGATTGACCTGGCTGAACGATTCTTCCATAACGGTAAACGAAGTGTTCGCATTCGGTGTGAACAAATACGGGTAGGGGACTCCGCCGGTCCATATTTTACCGGCTTTTACAAGAACGTCCAAACGTGCGAAAGCCGAGAAAAAGAAACGTTGCAAGTATTTGAATTCCGTTTTCTGGTATCCGTATTGGCTGCCGAACAGTCCGGCGAACGAAGCGTTGTGGGAGAGCTCGAATACAGGGTGCGGGTTCTTTATATTGAACCTGTAAATATGCCCTTGTACGAATTTTTCACTGGGCGCATAACGTAATTTTATGCCTAATTCGTTGTGTAACAAATAATCGTACGATTCATACGTCGGCCTTTCATCGTATGGCGTAGTGTTCTTCCGGAAATATATGTTGCCTGTGCCTTCCTGTCTTTCGAACAAGAACCACGGCTGGACGGAAAAACCGTTGCGCAATTCCAATGTATAGTCCAAGCGGGCTTGCTGGTAATATTCCATATTATATATGGCCATGCGCTTTATGGAATAAAACAGGTTGTCCGAAAAAGTCGCCACCGGTTGTTCTCCCATGGTGCGTATGTCGTTGGTAACGCTCAATGCCAACGAGTGTATGGGGTATTCGCGGGGGTGTTCGACTTTGTCCAAGAATGAATATTCCAATTTGCCCCCGTATTTTACCTTTTGGTCAGCAAAGCCTACTGCCACATACCCGCTTGCGAACCAACGCGGCGACAGTTCCGCCGTTGTTTCCCCGCCGAGGCGCAGGCGGAAGCCTTCAATGGTATTGCCGCTGAACATGGTATATACGGGGCCTATTTCGAACTTGCTTGGTTTGCCTGTGTGGAAATAACCCTTGATGAACAGTTCGGCAATGAACATGATGCCTTTCACCACGGGGTTCTTTTGCAGTTTGTTCAGCAGGATGCCCATTTTGCTCTCGCCTAAATCAAGGCTGTCCTTACGCTGTGCCATCCAGAAAGTGCTGTCTTTGGCTGCCGCATCGCGCAAAACCAACTCATTGCCTTGTATTTCCCGCAAAATGGAATCGTTGGGTATGTTATACTGGTAATCTGAAAACCATCTGTCCCTTTTTATATACAAACCGCTGCGTTTTTTGCTGTTTCCGATGTGCATTTCGGCAGTAAGTTCGTCATTGGCAAGCTCCATCATGCCGTTTTCCTCGTTTATCCTGAAAATCTGTTTCAAATTCAGGCCTGAGATGTAATTTATGTTGGTGCTCGGCGGTATGTCTATATCCACTCGTTTTACGGCAAGCGTGGAATCAGAAACAGTAACAAAGCCCATGAACCCGAAGTTTGCCGAATTGAATGGCGCGAATCCCAAATTGATACATTTCTCGCCGTCTATATATACGGTATCTTTGATGAAGAATTTGTAGAAATCCGGGGCTATTGGAGACAACGGACCGACAAACGGTTTGAACGCTATGTTGATATTGCTTTCATATATGTCGATGTTACTGAACATTTCGTTCATATATGTGGTAACGATGCCTTCCGAGAATAATTGGTCATCTATACCCATTTCGTTGCGTGCGGTAACGATTTGCTTTTTCGCTTGGGGATTTTTACGGTAATATTCGGTAACCATTTGCTCTTTAAGGGAAAGCAACAAGACTGACTTACCGCTAATTATGGAGGTGTCTGTTTCGTTTATAATATCGGTTACTCCCAAAGCGTTTGAGGTTTTTTGTGATATGTCTGTAAGGCCAAGGACTATTTTTTCGTAATCGTTGCGCTGGTAATAATCGTTGTTTTCAATCCTGTTTTCGTTTTTATGCGCGATTATGCGGCGGATCAGGTCGACCGCCGGATTGTTTTTTTTGGAATAATTGTCCTTAGCGGTAATTTCGATTTCTTCCAATTGGAAATCCGTAGGGACCAATTGGACACCGATTGCTTTGTTTTCCGAAAAATTTTTCAGGGGAATTGTCTTTTTCTTATAACCTAAGAAATTGAAAATCAGTTCATCTGTCGGCTCTGCGTGTATGGAGAATTTGCCATCGATGTCGGTCTCGTCGCCGTAGAGAGTGTTGGCTATCTGTATGGCTATGAATGGGAGTGGTTCACCTGTTACGGAGTCGGTAACCAATCCGTTGTATGTTGCAGAATACGAGACACTTGACAGTAGCAAAGCTATCGTAGCCGCAATGAGTGCGAATATTCGTTTTTTAGCCAATGTGCGTTCTGGATTTCCGGATGCAAAGATATATCAAATTGCTATCTTTGCAAAAAGATGAAAGAGCTATCAGTATCATGAAAGAATGTTTGTTGGTAGGAGCCGGCGGCTTCATGGGGAGTCTGGCAAGGTACGGATTGACAGTGTTCGCACATAGCTTGGCGATTTCGCCCTTAATAGGAATTTTTACGGCAAACGCCCTCGGTTCGCTATTGATCGGTTTCATAATGGCACTGTCGAAAGGCGATGTATATTTGTTTGCTGCCGTAGGCTTCTGCGGAGGGTTCACCACTTTTTCGACTTTCTCCGCGCAAGTGTTGGAGCAATTCCGAAACGGGCATTATTCGATGGTTTTGATTTATGTTTTTGCCAGTGTCGCAATATGCGTGTTGTCCGTGGCGGCCGGGTTGTATATCGGAAAATGTGTGAAATCATGAAAGAAGAATTTTTTCCATTGGTAGATGAAACGGGCAGGGTAACGGGAAAGGCTTCCAGAAAGGAATGCCATTGCGGCAGTTTCTTGTTGCACCCGGTGGTACACTTGCATGTCTTCGACACGAAAGGCAGGTTGTTGTTGCAGAAACGTTCCATGGCAAAGGATATACAACCGGGACGCTGGGATACCGCCGTAGGCGGACACATAGACTATGGAGAAACAATAGAACAGGCTCTTCGCAGGGAAGCTATGGAAGAACTCGGAATTTCGGAGTTTAATCCCGCAAGAGCATTTTCTTATCCTTTCCGTTCAAATGTCGAATACGAGTTGATAAACAGTTTTTACACCGTATATGAAGGAAAATTGCATCCGGACCCCGTGGAATTGGACGATTGCGGCTACTGGGAAACCGCAGAAATACGACAAAATATCGGGCAGGGCGTTTTTACACCGAATTTCGAGATGGAATTCTCAAAATTGGAAGAAATGGGAATTGTAAAATAAATGATTATCCCGATTTATGAATTATAAATAATATGTCATGTATAATGCAGGAGGAATGTGGACTTCATTGATAATGATAGTGTTAATGCTGGCAATCTTTGTCGTACCGGCAGTAATAATAGTATACTTGGTGAACAAATGGATAAATACTAAAAAACAAAATCAAGAAACACAGGTTAAAGATAAAGACATAATATTGAGTCTTGCCAACCATAGCGAGATAATGTCATCATTGGAAGCATATTGTAAAGGAAAGGATTTGAAAGCCGGGTTGATAAGCGGCATAGGAGCAGTAAACTCGGCGACATTGCGTTTCTTCGACCCGCAAACGAAAAAATATGTGGACAAGACTTTTTCCGAACAGATGGAAATCGCCAATTTGACGGGAAACATCTCGATGCTTGATGGAAAAGTTTATTTGCATCTGCATGTTACATTGGGACGGGACGATTATTCAACCATAGCAGGACATTTGTTGTCGGCCACCGTGAACGGTGCTTGTGAGTTATCAATCAGGAAAATCGACAAGGTTCTCAATCGCAAGTTTGACCCCGAAATAGGATTGAATGTGTACGACTTTTAA
>JADIMR010000088.1 GCA_017694565.1 Candidatus Enterocola intestinipullorum
GGTTATGATACCTTCGTTCACTTGTATGCGTAAACGTTGGTTGCCTTGTTTCAGGGGAATTTCTATTTCGAAATTGCTCCATTCACCTTCGGCAGAAGGCCATTCGAACTCTCCCTTGCTTTCCCCGTCTATGAAAAACTCCACTTTCGGTGCAATCAGTTTGTGCGCTTTGTATCGGAACTGGAAAGTGTAATTACCTGCTTCTTCCGTATTCAATCCATATTCCACCCACTTGCTTCCGCTTACGGATGTGTAATTGAAATTGTATATGTCCAAACTGTTCCCGTCATTGTCTTCGGGGTCTTCACTCGGGCGGACTTGTATGGCATCCTTGCTCAAATCTTCGCTAAGGTGGGTGGCGCAGTAATGCTCGGCGGGAACCATGCTGCCCGCAGGATAGTAAACGTTTTGATCAAGGGTGGACATATTTACGTAGACTGTGCCCAAATCAGTCAGTTCGTATGTGCTCGACTCCAAAAGGTTGAAGACGGTCGGAGGATTCCAACTTGCACCGCTGCCTCTCGGCATGAACCAAGAGTAACGGAACACTTCCGGGCAGGCTTCCAAATACCCCGCAGCATTGCACATATAATTCATTTGCGTGGATTCGTTTTTCCCGGTGCCGCAAAATTCGGTAACCCAGATAGGTTTGCCGTATTTCAGGAATTTTTCCACATAGCCCTTCATGTCTGTTCCGTCGGCATTGGAATACCAGTGGATCGACAATCCGGCAATTTTGTCCGTGCCGCCGATGAGGTTGAAAAATTCGTCCAACCATACGACGGGGTCGCCGTAGCCTGACAGCGTGCCGTAATTCATGGCGGGGGCAATCAGTTGCAATCCCAGTTCTTCGGCAAGAGCCTCGACTTCGGGCCAATGTTGCGCAGCCTCGGCGGGAGTCATGTTCGCTTGGTCGGTCAGGTTGGGTTCGTTGTAGCCGAGAAGGTATTTGCACTCAGGATGTTTAGCCACGTATTGACGGATTTGGTTCAATGAATTAGGGTTCGCGTTCCAAGCCATCGGGCAGAAATCGATTTCGTATTTTTTAAATTCTACAGCTTTGTCATCGGAATTGCTTGAGCCCCAATTATAGGCCCATGAAATGCCGGGACCTAAAAGCCTGCAATCTTCTTCCGGTATTTGGAAAGAATAGCAAGCTCCTCTTTTGCTGCTTTTGCTTTGCAGCACGGTTTGCGAAGTCTCCCAGTTGTCGGTAGTGGGGGCATCGGGACCTTTCTCACAAGAGGCAAACGAAAGCAGTAAGCCGGTAGCTGCCATGATTTTTACGGCAAAGGCGGCCAATGATTTTTTTTTCTGTTTCATAGTTATTTTGATGGTTGATAGCCGGGTGTATGTGTGCAATCGTTTGCACATATTTTATGCAAGTGTACGGATTTTTCCCTTAATGTCGAGTAAGCCGCGTTTGCTCAATGTTTTCAAATTCACTGCATCTAAACTTTCTTGATGCCGGTAGTTGTTTGCCGAAAGGTCTTTTTAAATGGAATAACCGCTTTCAGATACAAAAAAAAACAATGCTGTCAAATTATTGGCAGCATTGTTTTTGACGATATGTTCAACCGTATTATTTCTGACGGTAAACTTTCTTGTAACCGTAGATGGCTTCGTCGCCAAGTTCTTCCTCGATGCGGATAAGTTGGTTGTATTTTGCCATACGGTCGCTGCGGGACATTGAACCCGTTTTGATTTGGCCTGAGTTGGTCGCAACAGCGATGTCGGCGATGGTAGCGTCTTCGGTTTCACCCGAGCGGTGAGATGTAACCGTGGTGTAACCTGCGCGGTGTGCCATTTCGATTGCGTCCAAAGTTTCGGTCAGCGAGCCGATTTGGTTGACCTTGATAAGGATAGAGTTGGCGCAGCCGAGTTCGATACCTTTTTTCAAGAATTCAACATTGGTTACGAACAAATCGTCGCCTACGAGTTGGCATTTGTCGCCTATCTCAGCGGTAAGCATCTGCCAGCCTTCCCAGTCGTTTTCGCTCATACCGTCTTCGATGGAATCGATCGGGTATTTTTCAACCAAACCTTTGAGGTATTCCATTTGTTCCTTGGAGGTGCGTTTCGCGCCTTTTTCGCCTTCGAATATGGTATAGTCGTAGATGCCGTCCTTGTAGAATTCGCTTGACGCGCAGTCCATGCCGATCATCACGTCTTTTCCGGGAACGTAGCCGGCAGCCTTGATGGCTTCTATGATGGAATCCAAAGCGTCCTCAGTGCCGTTGAGGGCAGGTGCGAAACCGCCTTCGTCGCCTACTGCTGTTGAAAGGCCGCGTTTGTGCAATACTTTCTTCAAGTTGTGGAATACTTCAGCTCCCATGCGTACGCCTTCTTTCAACGAAGGTGCGCCTACGGGGCGTATCATGAATTCCTGGAATGCGATGGGGGCGTCCGAGTGCGAACCGCCGTTGATGATGTTCATCATGGGAACGGGCAGGGTTTTCGCGTTCGCGCCGCCGATGTAGCGGTACAAGGGCATTCCGAAATAGTCGGCTGCCGCACGTGCAACTGCCAAAGATACGCCGAGGATGGCATTGGCACCCAATTTCGATTTTGTGGGCGTGCCGTCCAATGCTATCATGGCTTTGTCGATGCCGACCTGGTCGGTAACATTCATTCCTATTATCGCTGGAGCGATTACTTCATTCACATTCTTAACTGCGTTGAGTACGCCTTTGCCGAGATAGCGGCCCTTGTCGCCGTCGCGGAGTTCGAGGGCTTCGTGTTCGCCTGTCGACGCGCCGCTTGGAACAGCTGCGCGGCCGAACGCGCCGGATACTGTACGTACTTCTACCTCTACGGTAGGATTGCCTCTTGAATCAAGGATTTCCCTTGCGTGAATTTCTACAATCTGCATAATTTTAAAAATTAGAAAGTTATCTTATAAACTTGTCTTCGGTATCATGACCGCACAAAGTTAAAAATTATTCCTTTAATTTCAATACCTGCCTTAATACGACCATGCAATAAATAAACGCGGCGAGGGAGATGGCCGCGCCGGCGTAGCCGATGTAGTCAATCGACGAGTATGTGCAGACGAAGCCGCCCAACAACGTTCCTGTCCCTATGCCCATGTTGTATATGCCCGAATAAATCGACATGGCTACGGCTGTGGTTTCCTGCGGCGTGTTTTTTATTATCTGGTCCTGGAAAGCCACGCTGAACATGGTGATATGCAAGCCCATCGAAGCGCACATTATCGCTGCCGTAACATGGCTTATCGTTGACGGGTAAAGCAATGCCATCGACAGGGTTATGCCGCCCAAGGACGCGCTGATGAATGCTGCTTGCCTGTTGTTGTAAAATTTGGAAAACAGCAAACTTGCGAAGATGCCTGCCAAACCGTATATGGAAAGCGTTATTGTAACGGCTGCGGGGTTCATGCCTGCCGATTGCAACAGGAACGGTTCCATGTAGCTGTAACCTATATAATACGCGACTGTTACTATCAAGGTAATCAAGTACAGGCTCATTATCAGCTTGTCTTTCAACAGGACAGGCAGTTTGCCGAGCGAGAAAGTCCCCCTCGTGGGCATTTTCGGGAAAATGGATGCCAAAAACAATGCGACAGCAAGCGTTATTCCTCCCACAATGGCGAATGTCATGCGCCATCCGACGGCCAATCCTATGGCCCTGCCCAAAGGAAGGCCGGCAATCATAGCGATCGACGTGCCTGTCGCTATCATGCTTATTGCCAAGGCACGGTATTTTTCCGGTACTGCCCTTGCGGCCATCGGGGTGGCTATCGACCAGAATACCGAATGTGCCGCAGCGACAATCAGACGGGAAGCCATAAGCATGTAGTAAGTCGGGGCTATGGCGGACAAGGCCTGTCCTGCGGCAAACAGTGCCAAAACGCACAGAAGCAGTTTTTTCATTTCCATGCGCGAAGCCAATATCATGAGCGGCAGCGAGAATATCGCCACGAACCATGCGTAGACCGAGATTATCAATCCGGCCTTTGCCTCGGAGACGGTGAAATCTTTTGCAATGTCCGTGAGCAGGCTTACGGGCATGAACTCGGAAGTGTTGAAAACAAAAACGGCGAATGCCAACCCGAGCAGCGACATCCATTGTCTTACCGTCATTTTTTCCAGTATCTGCATTCTTGTTTGAAAAAAGCGTGCAAATATAGTGTTTAAGACTTGTAAGACGGGTCCTTGCTGCGGTTAAATATTCGTTGCTTTTGTTTTCTCAACATTTGCGGCAAATTTTGTATAGTTTTGTTATCGGCATAATATATAAAAATGTATCTTTGCCACTTGGAAAACAACGAAATCTTAAACAGAATGAAAAAACTTACTCTTTCATTGGCTTTGACGTTGTTGTCGGCAATAGTACTGACGGCGACCGCCAAGACCATTTATTTCAACGGGGGGTGGTCGGCTACTCCGTATGCTTACGTATACTACGAAACGACGTCGGCCACCGAGTATCTCGGCGAATGGCCCGGGACCGTCATGCAGGCCGATGGTCAAAATGCAGGTTGGTATTCCGTGGCAATCCCCGACGACGTTCCGGACGGCACCCTCGTGATTTTCAACACCAATACAGGATCTGAGCGTTATCCGGCCGACAGTGAACCGGGTATTGGAATGCCTTGGCTTTCCACAGGGCAGGATGCCGCTTATTACGTGCTTGCCGACAAGCAATGGTACGATGCCATTCCCGCTGAAAAACCGGTGGTTACGGCTAATCCATCGGGCGGTCGTTTTGCGGGCAGCGTTACGGTTACCCTGTCTTGCAGCATGGATGTGGAAATACATTACACCACCGACGGCAGCGAACCCTCTGCCAGCTCGCGTGTTTATTCACAACCTCTTACCTTTACCGAAACCACGACATTGAAAACCTTCGTTGAAAACGAAGGTTCGTCCAACGTGCAAACTTTTAAATATACTTACAGCGAGGGCGGATCTTCCCAGACATATCCTTCGTTCAACAATACATATTACCAGACGAACCCGGATGGCAAAGTCGGCACGAACCGTACCATAAACATGGTTCATACCAATGGCATATCTTCCTCGGCTTTGTCCGAATGGACCGATGCGGAATTGATAGCACAAGGTATCGCGAACGACATCCAGCAGCGTTTCAACGGCGGACACGAGTGGTCGCTGTGCGACGTTTATTCGCTTTATGCCGCTTACGATGCGGATTACCTGTATTTGGGTTGCCAATATGTGAATACATCGGGTTTGGACAAGGAGCATTCGACACCGTACAGTTCCATGTTGCCTATATGCGTGGCATTGGATTTGGATCCTGATTTGGATTGTACCGGAGCTATGGCAGACGGACAAGATGCCGAAGGACCATGGCAAAAAAACAAACAATTCCTGAACTTCGAGAACAGAATGGACTGCATGGTGATGTTCCATACCCAGACCGCCCAAGGTACTCCCGGCGTTTTCCTCCCCGATGCGGATGGCAAATTCTCGTATGACGAGCAGTATTGCAAGACTGTGGATGCACGTGCTTACCAACAAGGCTTGCTGCCTTCAATTACTGAAATTTGGGGTAAAACATCGAATGACGGCAGTGAAGCTTTTTATGCCGACGCGCAATATGACGGCACTTATTCCAACGTGGGCAAGATTGATGACCCCAACGCATTCTTGCAGGACGAGAGCAACTTTGGCGACTTTTTGCCATCATGGGGCAGTGAATACCATACTTTTTATGAAGTGAAGATTTCGCTTGCCACCCTCGGCATATCGGAAGATTATATCAAGAACACCGGTATCGGCGTGATGTGGATTTCCACACACGGCGAATCTGCCACCAGCAGCATACCGTACGATCCTACATGTTTCGACAATGTCATGAACCCGTACAGCGAGGATTCAAGTACGAGCGAGGAAAAGGAGGACGAGGATTACTTCACATACGCGATGGCAAGGGTAGGCAAGCTTGCCGGTACACCTTCGGCAATCGATGAAACTGTTGATAACGAAGGTGGCGCGGTCGTTTCGGTTGCCAACAAGGTGATTACGGTTTCCGGCAACGAAGGCAACGACGTGGCCGTGTACGACATGGTCGGCAACTGCGTGGCTGCCGCAAACCAGGTTGAAGAATCTGTCAGCTTCAATGTTCCTTCAAAAGGCACTTACGTGGTAGTTGCAGGCGACAAGGCCGTCAAAGTCATGGTCTTATAACACTTTCATAAAAAATAGTTTTTTAAGATTCGGGCGTGCCGGCGGGTACGCCCTTTTTTATTGCTTTTCAGTGTATGGCTTTGTTTATCAGAATGTTGATAATTGAAATTCTTCGGGATTCCTTTCATAGGAATACATACTGTCGGGTTGTTGAGAAATATGATAAGGGTTACTATTAATTATATAGTCTAATTTTTAACATTTTATCTTTTGTAAATCAATCGTTTGCACAAACGATTACGACAGTATTTGCGCAATTTTTGTGCTTGCTGTAATGAATATGTTGAGAAAATAAAACAAACTATTCGCTACTTTTGCAGTCAGAAAAACAAACCAAGGCCTTATACAAAATTCCAACTAACATGTAAGAAAAAATGAAGAAGCTTTATTCCATTTTATTTTTGTCGCTTTTGTTGCCGTTGCAGGCACTTTTCGCGGCTAATTCCTACGGATTGCCCGACAATATACAGCAGGGCAATATACTTCATTGTTTCAACTGGAAATACAACGACATAAAGGCAGAACTTCCCAACATTGCCGAAGCCGGTTTCGTGGCCGTACAGACATCGCCCGCTCAAAACGCAGGCGGCGGTGCATGGTACATGCTTTACCAGCCATACGAGTTTGCCATAGACAGCAATCCCCTCGGCACGAAAGCCGAATTGCAGGCTCTTTGCCAGGAGGCCGACAAATACGGAGTCAAAGTAATCGTGGACGTGGTAGCCAACCACCTGAACGGATCCATGGACTGGGTTCACGACCAAGAGATTAAAAACGACAACAACTGTTGGCATTCGCATGGCAGTAACATAGATTATTCCAATCGTTGGCAAGTTACTCACGGAGACATAGGCATGAGAGATCTTGCAAACGAGAATCCCAAGGTTTATAACAAAGTCAAGGCGTATGTCGATGTGCTAAAAAGTCTCGGAGTGGACGGTATACGTTGGGATGCAGCCAAGCACATACAATTACCGTCGGAGGGTAGTGATTTTTGGTCAGTTGTAACGTCTGCAGGATTGTATAATTATGGTGAGATTTTGGAAGGACCAATTGACAACAAGTCGGATGAAAGCAAAAGATTGATGAAGGAATATACCGATTATATTTCGGTTACGGATAATGCGTATGGCAACAATATACGAAATAGTTATATTAACGGAAATACGTATGGTGCTTATGCTGATTGGGGCGACAACGGTGTGTCCCGAGACAAACTTGTGCTTTGGGCCGAGAGCCACGACACATATTGCAATAACGGGGAGTCGCAGCGGGCGAATCAAGATGTGATAGATCAGGTGTACGCAATAGTAGCATCTCGCGAAAATGAAGCGGCGCTTTATTTCTCCCGTCCTTTCAAGACCGGTCATCATGAAATACAATCCGGAGAGAAAGGCTCCACGAACTTTACAACTCCCAAGGTCGCAGAAGTTAACAAGTTTCGTAATGCGATGATTGGTACAAAAGACTATTTTGTTAATGAGAACGGGGTAAATGCCGTTTTGCGAGGTTATGGAGCTGTCGTAGTGAAACCCAAGGGTAGCGGCAACGTTACTATCTCAAATGCCAATTCTACTGTGGCTCCCGGTACATATAAGGATCAAGTTGGTGGAGGAGAATGGATTGTTACTACATCTACAATAACCGGAAATATAGGCAATACCGGTATTGTAGTATTTTATAATGCAGTACATAACGCTTCTGTTACGTTCGACCCTGCCGGTGGCAATTTCCGTACAGAAACCGTTACCGTTACGGCTACTGCCAATGATGCTAATTCTGCTTGGTATAAGGTGGGCGATGGCAGTCAGGTGGCAATAAACGGTTCCGCGCAATTCACGATAGGAGCTGACATGGAATATGGCGAGAGTGTTACCGTAAGTTGGGGTGCGACAGGCGAAAGTGGAACATTTACCGGCAGTACGGTATATACAAAGGTCGATCCAGATGCTACAGTTATGGTATATTACAATAATCCGAATAACTGGAACGATGTGTATTGTTATATATATGACAATGATGTTGAAAATTCGGATTGGCCGGGAGAGTTGATGACATACGAGGCGAGTGCGTCTTACAATGGCGAGACCGGCTTGTGGGTATATGAAGTTCCCGATAATCTGCTTAACGGTCAGGTTATATTCACAAATAATGCCGGCAGCCAATATCCGGACAAGGACGGTTTGCAACTTTCGGGCAATTCGATGGTTTGCATAAACAATTCGGAATGGTCGGAATTTGAAGAATCCGTTTCTCCCGAACCCGAGGAGCCGGAAGATGTCTACACTCCTTCGTATGAGGAAGGCGAAACAGTAGTGTTCTTTGAAAATACCAGAGACTGGAGTGGTGTCAAAATTTGGTTGTGGAACGGTGTATATACCGAGATTGGCTCATTTCCCGGAGATGAAATTGAATATATGGGTGATGCTGCCAATGGCAACGGAATATATAAATGGACATACAAAGGGGAAAATACGGATTTGCCTGTCGGATTGCTGTTCTCCAATTCTGAAAATCAAAACGACAAAACGGGTGATTTCCAATTCCAAAACGGCGGTTATTACACCGCAGACGGTTTTCAACGCTTGATAGAACCGTCAGAGCCGTCAGCTGTTGATGAAGCAGAAAAAGCACAGGCTGTGATAACAAGCGAGGCCGGCATGATAACGGTATGGAATGCCGAAGGTTCCGACATTACGGTGTATGACCTTTGCGGTGTGCCGGTAGAACAGGTTTATAATGCAGGATCGCAGCTTGCAATATCCATAGCCTATAAGGGAGTGTATGTAGTAACCGTCGATGACGAAGCTGTCAAGGTGATGGTAAGGTGATACAAGCCTCACGGGTAACGAATAACAGACTCTACATTTTTAGTTTCATAGTTTCATAGCGAGTGATTTTTTGGAAGCCGTCTCCCAAGCGAGGGAGACGGCTTTTTTTCCTGCCTACTCCGGGGCAGGAAAAAGCCGCCCGGCATTGTCTTGTCCCCCGTGAAAATTGCTAATGCAATTTTCACAGCCCCCAGAGGGGGCAGCCTTCATAGAACGTAGTGCTTGCATTATACCCACTGTAAGTGCGCTGCCGGACTTCGTCCGTCCGCTTAACTTACAGTTAAGCGTTAGCCTGCAAAGCAGGCTAACGCTTGCCATTGTCTTATCCCCCGAAATAAATCATCTTCGAAGATTTATTTCCGCCCCCAGAGGGGGCGACCTTCCTTGAACCCTGTGCTGGCACTAAAACCTACTTTCAACATAGTGCAAACACTACGAGGTGCTTACTGTAACTAATCACTGTAACCTGTAACCTGAAAATTCGTGCAAACGAGGGCAGAGGACAAACTTGTTTGGACTATGCCGAGTGTAGCCGAATTTGGGCGAAGCCAAAATTCGTGCAAGCGAGAGCATGAACAAATTCATTTGTTCATAGCCGAAAAGCTGAGCAAATGAGAACAGAACCACGCTTGCGTGGGTTATGTCGAGTGCAGCCAGCTTTGGATAAAATCAGCGCAGCCGAATTTGGGCGAAGCCACACCTGCAACCTGCCGCGAAGCGGCTTACTATCCACTGAAAAGGTTTGCGGAATTTTAATATTTATTATCAAAAATCCTTTTGCTTATTACTGATATGAAACTAACTTTGTCCTCGGCAAAATCAAAGGAGTTGCAATTTTGATTTTGTTAAAAAATTAATTTATCTATCTCACTAAATTATTAAATTATGAAGAAAAAATTCTTCTTTTTGTCTGCGGCATGTCTTGCCGCAGGAGTCGCTTTTGCGCAAGAAACCGGAACACAAATAGCCGATGGTTATTCAGTGGAATGGGAAAAACCCTTGTATTTGAGCGAAGACCAAGCTGTTACCATGAAGTTTTCTATCGAACCGGCACTGGACGAGGGCAGCAAAGTTTACCTTTTGTTCGGTACGGTTGAAGAGGATAGCAATGGAAATGGCGTGTACAGGTATGCGCAATATCTTGCGGAAAAGGAAAGTCCAGAAGTAGCACGGCCCGATGAAGCGGCTTTGACCATTGCATCCGGTACAGAGATAAAATCCGCGATGTATACGGCCATGGCACAAAACATAGGTTTGGATTTGTCGTTCACAAATGAATATACGTACAAACTTAGGATTGAAATCCCGGAAACTTCGGCAGGCGGGAATGGTGAGGCGGAAGTTACTACATATTCTTACGTTGAGTTGTCCAATCCCGAATGGACATACGTTCCTGTTTTTGCCGTGAATGCGGACATAAAGGCAACTTTGAACAATGATGGCAAAATCGAATTAATTACACAGGGAGAAATCCTTGATCCCGCCTTGAATAATTACACTGCCATGATTACCATGTTCGCGAAATGCGTGTTTGAAGTAAAATGCGGGGAAGACAGCGAGTTTACGGAAATTGCCCAAGGCTCGATTGATGCAGCTACACTTTCCGCATCCGCCACAGTAGACAATCCCGAAGAAGGCGATTGTGTTTTCCGTGCAGTATGGTCGATTCCGGCTTTCAACAACGTGATTTTGGCGACCACCGGGGAAGTGCCTGTTTCCGGTATCTCGACATCGGTCAAAGATGTAACCGAAACCCCTGACAGGGTTTATTCCCGCAACGGGCGCATATACTCCTCATTTGGGAACGAAATAACCATATATGACATGCTCGGAGTGGATGTTACCGCACAAAATGGCAGCTTGAAGGGCAATTATGCAGTCGTTGCTGACGGGACGAGGGTAATTGTCAATGTACAGTAAAGAAAAAACGGCACGGCGGTGCCGATGTTTCATATAAAGAAAATTTGTAGTTGATTAAGGTTGCGCCGCAGGATGTACATCCTGCGGCGTTTTTTATATGATAATGTCAGTTGATTATGCGTTAATGTTTGTTCATGAAAAGCTGCCTCATCCTGAGATTCAAGTTGGGATAGTGTAGCGTTATGCTTTTATTTTATGATTATCAACGGTTTGATATAACCATTTGAGAAATAAACTTTTAGCAAGTTATTGGAGAAGTGGTGGTAACGACTAAGAAACCGTGCGATTTTCAGCGTTTTGCAGTGCTATGCTGTCAAATAACTCTTTTAACTGCAAAGATACAAAATAGGCTTGAGTTCAAGCCTATTTTGTATGATTTGTATTAAGTAGTGTCTGAGTTATGATGTGAGATGAAAGTTGCGTGGGTATTGATGAAAAAGTTATTTTTGTAAAAAATAAATCGGCATTATTATGTCGATGAGTTAAAAAACATATAGTGTGGTTATGAAGAAACTTGTTTTTTTATTTTTTCTGTTGCTCTCGATATTACATTCCGAGGCTCAGCAGCAATGGGGAATAGTTTCAGACACTGGAGATTTTTGTCCTTTGTCCGAAGTCGAATTTCTTATAGCTTCCGATTCGGATGCTTCTTTTGCCATAGGTTATAAAAATGGGGGGTTGAGTGCTGAGATTCAGAGCATAAGTTTTGAATTCAGAGATATGCCAACAGGTATTATACCAGTTGAAAGAGTGGATGGCAATATCTCCCTATATCCGAATCCTGCTATTACTAAATTGTATGTTATCAGCGGAGGAGAAGGTGATATTAATATTTTTGATTTGAAGGGTAATGTGGTTAAAACTGTGAAGATTGAGGATGGGAGCAATGGAATATATGTGGGCGATTTGGATCCTGGCATGTATTTGTTGAAGACATCTGAATATGCTGTCAAATTTTTGAAAAAATAATATTCCGTGTCATATGAAAAGAACATTTATATATTTGATTTTAAGCATTTTTGCAGCTTTTCAGTTGCTTTGTGCCCAGTTCTTGATAGAAAAGACAGATGGCAGTTTTGTAAACTTGTTTGATGAAAAGTTGTATTTTTCCGAGGATTCCCGAAGTGGTAATTGGGCAATCGGTGATGAATATTCGGAAGAAAACGATGTTGAAAACATAGTTTCTGTCAGGCGGGCATTCCCTTCCGTTCCATTCGATTCAGATTTCTATTATGGACGTTCTTTGTTGGAAACCGAACAAGAGAAAGCAGCATACGATTATTTGCTCAATACGTTTCTTACATATACTCCGCCAGCCGGGACTACCGGGATTGTTGAACGCATAGCCGTCGATTTTGCATCGGCAGCCATAGAAGTAACATACGATTAACTGTTGAAGATTGGCAAATATTTGTCGGCAGATGAGCCTCGTTTGTTAATGGTGCAGTCTTTTGTTCCCAAAGGCGATCCTACTGCGCTGGTTAGTCCTCCTACTACCGGAAATGTCGGTATTGTCTATTATGATGCCCGTTTTTATAATGTCAGTTCGGCATATTCAATACAAAGCAACAATATGGCAAAAATCGAAGCTAAAGTATCTACGATTCTTGCCAAGTTGAAAAACGATATGACTGATGCGCAAAAATTCAGGGTTTTGCATGATGAATTTATAAAGTCTGTTTCTTACGGAGGCATGAGTACCGGAGCATCGGCAACGATAGAAGGTGCTTTTATTCCTAATAATTACGGTTATTGTGCCATAGTTTGCCAAGGATATGCCAGAGGTTTGCAGTATTTGTGTCAACGTGCCGGGATTCAGGTGATATATGTTACGGGTACGGCATCATATAGCGAGCCGCCGGTCGACCATGCTTGGAATATGGTAAAAATAGAAGGTCAATGGTATAATACGGATCCTACAAATGACGATCCTCCTACCGGAGCTTCAATTCCGGTTCGTTATGATGATTTCTTGCAGTCGGACAATGATTTCTTGCACGACCATACTCCCGGTATCTCTACGCAAGGAACCGCAGTCTCATATCCGGTGTTCCCTCAAACTGTTGCCGAGAGTTATCCGCTTGCAGATACAGAATACCCGATAGCAGATTGATTATTTTGTTATACGCAATAAAGAAAGCCCGATCGTGATGACCGGGCTTTCTTTATTGCCGATATTGGCTTTATTGAACGTTGAAGTCTTCGTTCTTCAAACGCAGATAGCTGCGATAACGCCATTTGGCATTGTTCTCGGCAGCATCGAACAATTCTTCGGCTTCGGCTGGATACAACTTCATAACTGACGCGAAACGTACCTCTCCTTTGAGGAAGTCCTTGAAGTTCTCCCATTGAGGTTCTTTGCTGTCCAAAGTGAAGGGGTTCTTGCCTTCTGCTTCAAGGGCGGGGTTGTAACGCCACAAGTGCCAATAACCGCAGGCTACGGCTGCTGCTTCTTCGGCTTGTGCCTTGCCCATGCCTTTCTTCAAACCGTGGTTGATACATGGCGCGTATGCGATAATCAATGAAGGCCCGTTATATGCTTCGGCTTCGCGGATGGCTTTCAAGCACTGGGCTTGGTCTGCTCCCATCGCCACTTGTGCAACGTATACGTAACCGTAAGTGGTCGCAATCATACCGAGGTCTTTCTTGCGTACGCGCTTGCCGGAAGCTGCAAATTTGGCAATGGCTCCAAGAGGGGTCGCTTTTGAAGATTGTCCGCCGGTGTTCGAGTAAACTTCCGTGTCGAGCACAAGTATGTTCACGTCTTCCCCGGAAGCTATCACATGATCCAAACCACCGTAACCTATGTCGTATGAAGCGCCGTCGCCTCCGATGATCCATTGGCTGCGTTTAACGAGATAGTGGCTCAATTCTTTCATTTGGGTGGCTTTGGGGCAGCCTGCCTTTGCTGCTTCGTCGATAAGCGGCAGGAGTTTCTCTGCTGCGGCCTTGCTTGCAGCGGCATTGTCTTTGCCGTCTATCCATTCTTGGGCAGCTTCCTTGAAGGCGGCCGGGGTTTGCTCCGAAGCTATGCCTTCTTCCAGCAAGCTTTGGAGACGTTGGCGCATTTTCTTGTTTGCAAGAACCATGCCCATGCCGAATTCGCAGAAGTCCTCGAACAATGAGTTTGCCCACGCAGGACCTTGGCCTTTTTCGTTTGTGGTGTATGGGGTAGACGGTATGGAACCGGAATAAATTGACGAACAACCGGTGGCGTTCGCGATTATTTCACGGTCGCCGAACAGTTGCGAAACCAATTTCACGTATGGCGTTTCACCGCAACCGGAGCAAGCACCCGAGAACTCGAACAAGGGAGTAGCGAATTGCGAATTTTTTACGTTCGCGCTTATGTCCACGAGGTTCTGTTTGCTCTTGACGTTCTTTACAAGGTAATCCCAATTTGCCTGTTCGGGAAGTTGGCTTTCCAAACTTACCATTGACAATGCGGGACCGCCTTTCTTGGGGTTGCCGGGACATACGTCCACGCAGTTGCCGCATCCCAAGCAGTCCAAAACGTCTACCTGCATACGGAATTTCATTCCTTTCATGGCAGCGGGAGCCAATACGGGAATCGTGGTCGCAGTGAAGCCTTCTGCTTCCTTGTCGTCCAAAACGAAAGGACGTATACATGCGTGGGGACATACGAACGCGCACTTGTTGCATTGTATGCAGTTTTCTGCATTCCATACGGGGACAAACGAGGCTACGCCGCGTTTTTCGTATGCGGCGGTACCTTGCGGCCATGTGCCGTCTTCAATGCCCTTGAATGCCGATACAGGGAGCAAATCCCCGTTTTGGGCGTTTATGGGACGTACTATGTTGTTTATGAAATCTGGATCGTCGTTGGCTTTTGCCTCGTCGTCTGGAAGGTTTGCCCATGCGGGATCCACCGCAAGTTCCTTGTATTCCCCGCCACGGTCGACTGCCGCATAGTTCTTGTTGACTACGTCTTCACCTTTCTTTCCGTATGATTTGACAATGAATTTCTTCATCTGTTCGATTGCCAAATCCACAGGAATGACACCGGTGATGCGGAAGAATGCCGATTGGAGTATGGTGTTGGTGCGGTTGCCCAAACCTATTTCCTGGGCGATTTTCGTGGCGTTGATATAATAAACCTTTATGTTCTTCTGCGCGAAATAACGTTTTACGTTGTTCGGCAGGTTGTGGGCCAATTCTTCACCTTCCCAAATGGTGTTCAAGAGGAAAGTGCCGTTTTGTTGCAATCCCCTTGTAACATCGTACATGCGGAGATATGCCTGCACGTGGCATGCGACGAAATTCGGAGTGTTCACCAAATAAGTACTGCGGATGGGCTTGTCGCCGAAACGCAGGTGCGAGCAGGTGAAGCCGCCTGATTTTTTCGAGTCGTAGGAGAAATAGGCCTGGCAGTGCTTGTCGGTGTTTTCCCCGATTATCTTGACGGAGTTCTTGTTCGCGCCTACCGTGCCGTCAGCTCCCAACCCGTAGAATTTCGCTTGGAACATGCCTTCGCCGCCGAGGGCTATTTCTTCTTTTGGGGGCAGCGACGTGAATGTTACGTCATCGACTATGCCGAGAGTGAAGTGGTCTTTGGGTTTGGGCAATGCCAGATTCTCGTAAACCGAGATTATCTGTGCGGGTGTCGTATCGTTGGAGCCGAGGCCGAAACGTCCTCCTACTATTTCGGGGGCGTTTTCAACACCGTAGAAGCATTCTTTCACATCCAAATACAAAGGCTCTCCGTTCGCTCCCGGTTCTTTGGTGCGGTCGAGGACGGCAATCCTTTTGGCAGTCTTGGGAACGGCTGCAAGGAAGTGCTTCGCGGAGAAAGGACGGTACAGGTGGACGGCCACCATTCCCACTTTCTCGCCTTGAGCGGTAAGGTGGTCAATGGTTTCGCGTATGGCTTCGGTTGCCGATCCCATGGCGATAATTACCCTGTCCGCGTCTTCCGCGCCGTAATAGTTGAACAAACCGTATTTGCGGCCGGTAATTTCGGAAATCTTGTCCATGTATTCCTCTACTATTTCCGGAACGGCGTCATAGTAGGGGTTGCAGCTTTCGCGGTGTGCGAAGAATGTGTCGGGATTTTCGGCCATGCCGCGTGCCACTGGATGTTCCGGGCTGAGTGCGCGGTTGCGGAATTCGGACAATGCCTTTTGGTCCACAAGCGGGGCGAGGTCCTCGTTGTCCAAACGTTCTATTTTCTGTATTTCATGCGATGTGCGGAATCCGTCGAAGAAGTTGAGGAAAGGCACGCGGGATTTGATGGTTGCAAGGTGTGCCACGCCTGCCAAATCCATGACTTCCTGTACCGAGCCTTCGCATAGCATCGCGAAGCCCGTCTGGCGGCATGACATCACGTCTTGATGGTCGCCGAAGATACACAATGCGTGGCTTGCTATGGTACGTGCCGAAACGTGGAATACGCAGGGTAAAAATTCACCGGCGATTTTGTACATGTTGGGAATCATCAGCAGCAAACCTTGGGATGCGGTGTAGGTAGTCGTTAATGCTCCTGCCTGCAACGAACCGTGTACCGCGCCTGCGGCGCCGGCTTCCGACTGCATTTCCTGCACTGATACTGTTTCTCCGAAAATGTTCTTGCGACCTGCGGCAGCCCACTCGTCCACATACTCGGCCATCGTCGAGGACGGCGTTATGGGATAAATGGCGGCTACTTCCGAAAACATATACGAGATATGCGCGGCAGCCTGGTTTCCGTCACAAGTCAGGAATTTCTTTTCTTTTGCCATTTTGACTGTGTTTAATTTGTTGTTTGCCAACGAACAGTGTCCGAGGCGTTTATGATTTTTTTTATAGGTTACAGGTTTCAGGTTTCAGTGTCATACCATTCATCAATCCAAGCTGCGAAGCAGCCTCTGGCATCCGGCCCCCGACACCTATTTGCGGTACACAGCTCCGGAAATAGGTTCGCAAATATAATAAAATATCTAAATCGTATATAATATTTTGGTATAGCATGAAAAATATTCGCCTTATTACGGGATTGTCCGTTTTTTTTCGCGTCTATGCGGTAAGCGCGGTTGTTTCATTCGATGACAAGCTCCACCGGGCAGTGGTCGGAACCGTGGATGTCGCTCAGGATCGAAGCGGAAACCAATCTCGGCCGCAGCCTCTCTGAAGTTAAGAAATAATCGATACGCCACCCGGCATTCCTTTCGCGTGCTTTCATGCGGTAGGACCACCACGAGTAAGCCCCGGCGGTTTCGGGATAAAAGTGCCTGAATGTGTCGATGAATCCGGCTTGCAGGAGTTCCGTGAACTTCTGCCGTTCCTCGTCGGTAAATCCCGCGTTGTCATGGTTTGTGGCAGGATTCTTCAAATCTATTTCCTTGTGCGCGACATTCATGTCGCCGCATACTATTACCGGTTTGCGTTTGTCCAAGCCGCATAGATATTGCCTGAATGCGTCTTCCCATTGCATACGGTAATCTAAACGGCGCAAACCGTCCTGGGAGTTGGGCACGTAAACCGTTACCATGAAGAAATCCGGCATTTCCAATGTAACAACCCTGCCTTCGTTGTCGTGTCCGGCAATGCCTATGCCGTAAGAAACATCGACAGGCTCGTGTTTCGTGTATATCGCCGTTCCCGAATATCCTTTTTTTTCAGCGTAATTCCAGTAGGACTTGTAGCCGTCGAACTGCAAATCCAATTGTCCTGCCTGCATTTTCGTTTCCTGCAAGCAGAAAAAATCGGCATCCGCTTGTTTGAAAAATTCCGCAAAGCCTTTTGTCGCGCAGGCCCTGAGCCCGTTGACATTCCAAGAAATGAATTTCAGCATTTTTTGTACCAATGTTTTATGTCTGCAAAGGTAATTATATTTTCGCATTGCGTGATTGTTTGCCGTTTGTCCGTGCATACGTTTGCGTCATTTTTCCTAACTTTGCGACATGAGTGAAATTCTCCTGCGATGCCTGTTGTGCGTGTGTCTCGTATCATTTTGGTGCGGGGCCTCCGCGTCGTCCGGCAAAGAACGTCCCAAAGTGGGACTGGTACTCAGCGGCGGAGGTGCGAAAGGAGTCGCCCATGTCGGGGCTTTGAAAGTGATAGAGGAAGCCGGCATTCCGGTGGACATAGTGGTGGGGACGAGTATGGGGTCGATAATCGGCGGCCTCTATTCCATCGGGTACACTCCCGCCCAATTGGACAGTATCGTAAGGCACTTGGACTGGATGAACCTGCTTTCCGACAAGACGAAACGTTCAGATGTAACATTGAGCCAGAAGGAAGATCTGGACAAGTATTTAGTTTCAATTCCCTTCAATTTCAAGGATTTCAAGTCCGTTTTTTCCGGGGTCATAAAAGGCGACAATCTGGAAAGCCTGTTTTTCAACCTGACCCGTCCTTATACGGATTCGATAAGTTTCGACGATTTGCCCATTCCATACGCATGTGTGGCGACGGATGCGGATACCGGCGAGGAGGTAGTGTTCCGCAGCGGCTATTTGTATAAATCCATGCGGGCGAGCATGGCCATCCCCACGGTGCTTTCCCCGGTTGAATGGAACGGCCGGTGGTTGGTGGACGGCGGGGTGAAGAACAACTATCCCGTGGATGTGGCAAAAGCCATGGGAGCTGATATAATCATAGGCGTGAACGTGGAGGACATGAACGACACCACGGCCGTAAACAAGCAAGACCCGAATGCGATAAGCCTGCTGTTCAAGTTGGTGATGATGGGAGGACAAGAAAAATATCTCGAAAATGTGGCGGAAACGGACGTATATATTCCTGTTGACATGAAAGGTTTTTCCCCTGCGAGTTTCGGGCGCGCGGCATTGGATTCGATAAACAGGCGCGGGTATGAGGCCGCAATGTCGAAGATGCCGGAACTTGCGGCGTTGGGCAAAAAAACAGGCATCGTCAAAGACAGCGCCGCCTTGCGTGGCAGGGGGTATAAGATAAAAGAAGATTCGAGCCATTACGTCAAGATATACGATGTCGCATTCAAGGGTTTCAATAGCAGGGAAACCAAATGGTTGAAAAACAATGCGGGCGTGAAGGAAGGACAGTACCGCAACCGTACGGAATTGGACGAAAGCGTCAAACTTCTGCGTAATACCCATCCTAAGGCGAAAATAGAAGTGTTTTTCAAAGATACGTTGGACGGATATTCAGTGGAGTATGTAATGAGCGAACGTTTCGACAACCGTTTGAATCTTGGAATGAACGTGAATACGGAGGAGATTGCCACGATCATAGCCAATGCCGATTTTTCAGTCAATACTCCTTGCCCGTCGATGGGCTCCGTTACAGCGCGGTTCGGCAAGAGGAACGGCGTATTCGGGGAGTATTTTTTCGACCCGTATTCATACGGCAGGATTTATTTCAAGGTAGGGGCGGAGTACAACACCGTCAGTACATATTTTCAAGGCTCACGTTTTTGCGATGTGGCATATTTCCGCCCGTCTTTCCGTTTCGAGTTTTCCGACCAGACTTGTTCCCATAACGATTTGATGTTCCGACTTGGCGCGGATGTCGAATATTACGATTATGTCGATACTTTGTATACGCTGCAAAGGGAGCATTACGACGTGGACAGCGATTTTTTCATCAATTACTTCGTAGGGTTGAAATACGACACTTACGACAGGGCCTATTTCCCGCGAAAGGGTTCGGTAGTGGACGTGTCCGCCAGTTTGTATACCGATAACGGTTTTTCTTTCTTGCACGACAGCCCGATATTGGCCGTTTCCGCATATTGGCAATCGGTTTTTTCGTTTAACAGCCGGTTTTCGTTCATCCCGTCGGCGTTCGCCCGCTGCCTCGTTTTCTCATACGACCGCACTCCTTTTGCATATTCCAACATGTTGGGAGGCTATACTTTCGGCAAATATTTCGCATCGCAGATGCCGTTCGAAAGCGTGGCCCATTTGGAGATTTTCCAGGATTACGATTTCATGTCGGGAGTCGCTCTCGGATTCCGCGAAAGGTTCTTCAAGAACCATTATGTTTATTTGACTGGTAATTTCGCAGTGTTGGGGAATGTCTTTGACGCTTCGCCGGTCGAGCGGATGATATACGGCGGCGCGCTACGTTATGCCTACGACAGTTTCATAGGTCCGTTAAGCGCGTCGTTCGCCTATTCTAACATGTCGAAATTCGGTTTTTACATACATTTGGGTTATGTCTTTTAGCTGCCTTGCGGCACAATGCCGTTCAATAGTGTATGGTTGTTATAACAAAATGTCAGATTTGCGGACATCTATCTTGTTGTTGTCCTGCATCGTGTCCATGCCTGTACTCGGGCAGGACGCGCCGGAAATACTCGTTAATACCCCGCAGGCAGTGCGTACCGCGACGGGAGAGTGTACGACTTCGCTTGTCGCGGGTACTAATTTTTCATCTTCCACAATAGAAGGGGCGTATAGTTACGACATATCGGACATATCGTATGTGGAGCCTGTTGGAAATTCCATCAGTTTGTCGGGGGATTTGGCCTACTCGGACGATTTCGGGAATTTCCACGCCGACCAGAGTCAGGGAAACTATGCCATCGTGAGCAATCCGAACGTGTTGAACGCGGATTACACGCAAATATACGATAATGTGAACAGGTTGGTTGTCGCGCTCGGCGAGAATCCTTCGGGCAGGGAATACGTGATGTTCACTTACAAGTTGCAGAATTTGAAGCCCGGTACGGATGTCCGTCTTACTTTCAATGCCGATTTCCTTAACCAAGGGTGCACGCCCGAAGACGGGATTTTGTCCCAGACGGATTTCTTGATAAAGGCCAATTCCGGAACGCAAGGCTCAGGCACGCAAGGTTTCGGACCCTTATGGTTCGAGCCCAACAGGCAGCCGGACGGTTCATACGAGTTCGTGTTCGAGGATTTGTTGGCGTCCACTTTGAACATCAGTTTCATTGCCCGCTATTTCCGCCCTTGCGACGCGGTGGCGTTCTCGAATATCAACATATACGGGTGCATGAGTGCCGGAATAAGGACGAACGACAACAGCAATATCGCTTGTGAGGGCGGTTTCGTGAATCTTATGGCAGAAGGTTTCGACGGCCTTGAAGGAGACTTTGTCTGGCAGTACGCGACCGCACCGAGAGGCCCTTGGGAAACATTGCCTTTTAACGATGATGTCATTATGGCGGAAGTGGTCATGGGCAGCAATTATTTCAAAGTGATACGCGGCAACATGATGGCCGAAATCGAAATCATGGGTACGGTTTGTTGTGCGGAGGACAATATGCAGGAAGTGATTTTCCATGAAGATTTCGGGACGACCGCCGTGCGGACGAATAACGAGCGGATCGACGCCATAGGTTATTACACATATGCCCCGACAGGCAAAGTAGGGGACAACCATTATTGCATAGTCTCGAACTTGGACCAGGCAGAACCCGGGTCTTGTGCATGGCCGGGCGCGGACGGCTCGAAAACCGACCATACCGGAAACGAGAACGGTGCTTTCCTCGTAATTAACGCAGGCGATTTGCAGAACAAATTTTACGAGCGCAGTATCGGCAGCGAATTTTGCGAGGATACTTATTACAGCATAAGCATGTATGCCGCCAACCTGAATACCGGCAGCTGGGCCCCTCCCGAATTCACTTTCGCCGTGGTCGAAGCCGAAAGCGGCGACGTTCTGGATTTTTGGCACACGGGTGAAATCCTGGATTATTCCGAGGACGGACTACCGCTTAAATGGCATCGTTACGGTTTTGCCTTTAAACCCGATACGGATTCGGAGCTGCTGTTGCAGATATTTTCAACAAGCAGGGAAATACAAGGCAATGATTTCGCCATTGACGACATAGTGGTAACAACTTGCAAGCCGGAGGTGCGACTGTACGCCGATTACGAGAATGGCAAGATAGATGCCATAGGGGAGTGCAACCGTCCTGTAAAACTTACGGCCGTGCCATCCGGAAACATAACATCCATTATCCCTCAACCATATTATTTATGGCAGATAAGCGAGGACGGTGAAACTTGGATGAATTATGTGGAAGGAGAGAACCTTACCGAAACCACATGTGCGCCCCGCAAGGGCAGGCCGTGGGTATTCCGCGTAATAGTGTCCAAGTCTGCGGAAATCGCCCACGAAGTGGCAGACGGGAACGATGTGGATTTCTGCGGTGTATATATCATAACCAACACCGCGACTATCAGGTGCGAGGAGAATGAATGTACGGATATTGAAAAACCGCTGCTTGGACAGGAAAAATACGTATATTGCAGCGGAGCAGGTATCCCGGAAGCGGAAATCACAGTCCCGGACGATTGCGTCCTTGCATGGTATGAGGATGAGTATTTGCTTAATCCGGTTTCTGAGGATCCGGATTTTCTTCCGGAAGTTCCCGGTACTTATTATATTGTCGCGAAACCTGCCGGCACGGAATGTGTTTCGGAGCCGGTGAGAATCGACATAGCCGAAGTGCCGCTTCCGCCAGTGTCGATATTGCCGGATAATAATGCCACCGTGCTTACATGCGAAGTTCAGGCCATAAACCTTACCGCTGTAGCTGGAAATGTGGATTTTTATTGGCCGCACAACGGTGCTCTAACGTCCGAAGTCATGGTAGAAGAAGCAGGAACTTATACCGTAGAGGTACAGGATTTGGATACCGGATGCGAAAATTCCGCTTCGATTGAAATTACCGACGAACGGGATGATTGCGAACCCGAAGAACCGGAAGAGCCTGACAATCCGGATGAGCCCGAAGATCCTGATAATCCGGATGAGCCGGAAGGTCCAGTCAATCCGGATGAACCGGAAGATCCGGAAAATCCGGAAGAACCTGCCAATCCGGGTTTTGACGAGGACAACAATGATAATGTTTCCGATATCCGGGTTCCCATATATTTCACGCCCAATGGCGATGGCATGAACGACTTGTGGGAGATTGGCAATATAGGGAGTTATCCGGATGCAGTGATATTGATTTATGACCGTTTTACCCGTCTTTTACGCCGTTACACGGGAAACGACAAGGGGTGGGACGGTACATATAACGGGCATCCCATGCCTATGGACGATTACTGGTATATAATCGCGCACCCGCAATTGGGGACAAGATCCGGGCATTTTACGCTGAAACGATAGTGTTACTTTAATTCAATAATCTATGAAAAGAATCTTTTTATTGCCTGCGGCAGCGATTGTGCTTATTGCTGCTTCATGCACCAAAACAGTGAAAATCAATCATGATTTGCCGCTGTATGAGGTGAAGATGGACGACAAACGTCAGGTTTTGGACGGTATCGGGTCTTCCATGACAGAATCATCGGCGTATGTGCTTGCATGTCTCGATCCAGCCGACCGCAAACAGGTGCTCGCGGACTTGTACGGGGAACAGGGTGCCAACTTCTCCCTTGCACGGACCCATATAGGCGCGTGCGACTTCACTCTCGATGGTCATTATTCCCTTGTAAGCCAGGAGAACGACACATTATTGCAGACTTTTTCGTTGGATGTGAACAAAGACGGTTTCAGTTCGGTCGAATACCCGGACATAGTTGACGAAAACTTCGATTTGTACCAGATGATTATGGAGGTGGATTCAATCAAAAAATCGCAGAGCGATTCCACCTTGCGTTTGATGGCGACCGCATGGACCGCACCTTACTGGATGAAAGACAATCAAAAATATTTCGATAAACCGAACAAGTACGGCGGCGCGTTGTTGAAGAAATATTACAACCTTTATTCTGAATACTTGTTGAAATATTTGCAGGCCTACAAGGAAGCTGGAGTCGATGTCTGGGCCATAAGCCCCGAGAATGAACCGATGGGCAACGACGGAAGTTGGGAGAGTATGCATTTCACCCCGCAAGAGGAAGCCGAATTGATCGGCCAATATTTGGGACCTATATTGGAGACAAACGGGTTCGGTGATGTCAAGATACTCGGTTTCGACCAAAACGTGTTCGAAGTAGGTCCTTGGACAGAAGCCATTTACGGCGACAGTTCTGCAAAGAAGTACACCTACGGAATGGCCTTGCATTGGTATGGAAGTACGTATACGCCTTTCCCCGAAGTATTGGATTCCATACATGCGCTATATCCCGACAAGGTATTGATCCACACCGAAGGATGTATAGACAACCTCGGTTGCGACGCATGGCCCGGAGTTTCTGATCCGGCAGGGTTCAAAGAATCCGGATGGTTCAAGAACGACAGTTTCTGGTGGAATGCCAACGCCACGGACTGGGCTTACAGCACTCCGTTCTGGCCTGAATGGCATCCGAAATACATAACAGTGCATCGTTACGCACGTTTCATAATCGAAGGGTTCAACCATTGGCTCACAGGCTTTACGGATTGGAACGTCGTTCTTGACAGCCAAGGCGGGCCTACCCACGTCGGTAATTATTGCGGTGCTCCCGTGATGATAGACACAAAGACCAAAGAAGTATATTATACGCCGGTTTACGACGTGCTATGTCTCCTCAGCCGCGCTTTCCGTCCCGGAGACCGGATTGTTTATGTTGAGCAGTCGGCGGAATTGGCAGACAAGGTTTTCGTATGCGCTGCCGAGAAGCCGGACGGCAGAATAATGCTGGGAGCTTTGAATACCACGGAAGAACCTGTCGAGTTCAATGTAAAACTCGGTGGGAAATATTGCACCTTGTCGCTTAACCCGAAAGCCGTGCAGACAGCACTTGTAAGTATAAAATAAACATCGTTTTGATAATGAAAAAGCGGACTTTCAAAGTCCGCTTTTTTTATGGGTATATGGACCTCTCGCCTTTCACCTATATTTGTAGAATATAGGATGCGGCTCGGAAAAGCATATTCGGTAGGTTTGTTGTGTTGGTATAAGAGGTTCTCGCCTTTCACCTATATTTGCTTCGCCAATATAGGATGCGGCTCGGCAGAGGCAAACTGAAAACTACGTTTTCGTTTGCCTCTGCTCTCGCCTTTCGCTATATTTGTAGAATATAGGATGCGTGTGGTATTCGCTATGTCAGTGTACTATGATTGCGATATGAAAAACAAGCCTTTTGATATATAAATCACATAATTAAAGTTTATTTGCTGCATTATGGATAACAACGAAAAAAAAACTATCGAGCTTTTTACTTGCAAAAACGCATTCGATTATGAACATACATCCGAATTGTTTTTGGAGTCAGTAAAAGAAATGTTCGAGTTTCACCGTTCACACTCGGTAATATTTAAAGGTATATGCGAGCAATATGGATTTACCGTAAACGACATAAATAGCGAGGAAGACATACTGAAAATTCCTGCTGTTTTTGTTACGGCCTTTAAAGAACGAAAACTTTTGTCGTTGCCCGAAAGCGAGATAGTGCGAACCTTTACCTCGTCCGGAACAACTGGGTCTGTGAGCCAAATAAACTGGGATGCCGTGTCTCAGGAACGGCAAGAAAATATGCGCCGTTGGATAGTGGAAAGCTACGGTTTGGCAGCATACGACCAGAAAGTCAATAATCTGATATTTTCGTATGCACCGGACATTTCAGGCAGTAAAGGTGCGGCACATACCCACGGGGCATATACTTCGTTCGCTCAAGAAAACGAAAGTTTTTACGCCATACACAAGGGTAAGAACGGAGAACCGGAATTCAAGGTTGAGGAGTGTATAGAAAAGTTGAGGCAGTTTGCGGCTTCGGGGCTTCCATTGCGCATAACGGGCTTTCCTGCTTTCGGATATATGACAATGCTTGAGATGGAAAAACGCGGTATATCGTTTAAATTCCCTGACGACAGTCTGTTGTTTTCTGGTGGAGGTTGGAAAAACTATACAGGAAAAACTATAAGTTTTGAGGAGTATGTGGCATTGGTGAACAAGGTATTCGGCATAAAACGTGACAGAATACGCGATGTATACGGTATGGTGGAACATGGTGTGCCTTACATAACCTGTGAATGCGGACACTTGCACGTACCGATATATTCGCGTGTATGCGCGGTGTCTCCCCACACAATGCAGATACTGCCCGATGGCAAGATCGGTTTGTTGAAACTGATAAGCCCTTATATCCGAAGTACGCCGTCGTTGTCGGTGTTGAGTACCGACTTGGGCGCGGTTATGGGAAATTGCGAATGCGGTCGCCCTGGTAAGTATATCGTACTTAAAGGTAGGGGAGGCGTTAAAAAATATGCAGGTTGTGGCATCTCCGCAGCACAATTGTTAAGCCGATAATTATCGATTGTTTTTTAAAGATTAAAATTAAACGCTATATGACAGAATGGTATTTTTTCGGTGAGTTGCGCAATTCTGAGAAAATTACGCCGGCCGATATGCAAGAAATAATGGATTATGCCAAGCAACGCAAAAACTACCTTAGAAATGTACCATACGCATATATTTTGGATATACTTAATCGTACCGGCGATTTGTTCGCTTGTACAGACGGCGAGTTTTACAAAAATGTGGTGGAATCCATGCACAAGCAGCTCGGTTGGTCGCGCGAAATGGTTAAGGAAGGGTTGGCGTTAATATCCGATGTGTTGCAGTACGATAATCTCGAAACACGTTTGCGTGCTGACTTGGATAATCCAGAATGTTTGGATTTCTTTACCTACAACAAGGCATTTAAAGGTATGGTTAAGGCTGAACCTTACGGTGTGGCATCGCACGTTTCGGCAGGTAATGTTTTTGTAGGAGCGGTTGATACTTTGGTGCAAGGGCTTATTACCAAAAATGTAAGCGTGCTTAAAATGTCTTCTGCCGACCCCGTTTTTCCCGTGCTTTTTGCCAAGGCCTTAAAATCGGTGGATTACGATGGTGTTCTGGCCTCGTCTTTTGCCTTGGTTCCTTTCAAGGGCGGAGACAAGGAAGTCGAAGCCATTGTTAAGCAGCAGAGCGATGTTTTGGTGGTATATGGGGGTAAAGAGACTGTTTCTGCTTATCGCGACGGTATCGGGTTTCACACAAAAATGATCGAGTACGGCCCCAAATACTCCTTATCCATTATCAGCGAGAAAATGATCGATGATGATAACATTGACGATATCGCTATTAAAATAGCCCGCGATTTTACCATGTGGGAGCAGTCGGCTTGTTCTTCGCCCCATGCGGTGTTCATAGATTCGCCTGTCAAGGCAGAGAAGTTTTCCCAAAGTCTTAAAAAGGCTTTGGAGTATTGGGCAAAGAAGATTCCCCATAGTACAATATCCACAAACGAGGCCGTGGAAATTTGTCGTACCCGTGAGTTGGCACGAGTGGACGAGGCTCTCGGCGAAGCGAAACTTATAATCCCGTCTGTCGATAATCAGGATTGGACTATCATCTTGCAAAAGAAATGCGAGTTCAAAGTGTCCCCGCATCATCGCACGGCATACATTATCGTATCGCCCGATCATGATAAAGACACATTGGCTGCAATAGCCGATTACGGGCAGTTCATTCAGTCGGTGGCTTTGTTAATGCCGGCTGAAAAACGATTGGCTTACAGCGACAAGTTGGTGTCCATGGGGGCTGATCGCATTACCGGAATAGGTTGGATGGCAAGGCGCAAACATGGTACTCCGCATGATGGTACGCGAGGCACTTCGGAATTGCTGCGCTGGGTTTCTACGGGAGAGGACAAGCCTTTTGAAAATGCGTTCGACTATTTGCCGGACGAGCAGCGCGAAAGAAACGTGTTGTTGCGCTTGAACGCCTTTTTGCGTTATTGCCGCAAGCATTCCGAATATTACAGCGAGGTATTGCCTGACAAGGATCTAAAATCGCTTGCGGAACTTTCCGAATTGCCTGTTTTGGTTCCGGATGTACTAAAAAGCAAAATTCCTCCCAAAGGCGAAGGCATATTGACGGCACCTTTGGGTTACAGTATATCGTTTGGCAGCGGCGGCACCACTGGCGATCCGAAGTACATTCATCGTACTAACATTGAAAACCATAAAAATGCCGAACTTATAGGCAAGGGGTATGCCTTGTCCATATTTGATAAGGATGATATTGTAGCCAATTTATTGTTTGCCGGCAATATGTGGGCATCGTTCTTAAGCCATAACGAGGCAATAGAAGCTACGGGGGCGCACGTCCTGCCGATAGCCGGAAACATAGCCATGACTGACATGATTTCTGCAATTAGGGCGTTCAAGCCTACGGGGGTGGTAACTATCCCGTCGGTGATGCTTTCGTTGGCGGAATATGTGGAGAACCATCATCTTGATGACATACGAATTCCCAAAGTCGTAACGGGTGGAGAACATCTTTTCCCAGATGCGAAGGCTTACATTGCAAAAGTTTTGCATACCGAAAAATTTGCTTCCACTGGTTATTTGAGTAACGATACAGGATGTATAGGTTTTCAGTGTGAATGTTGCAGCGGTCCAGTGCATCATATACATGAAGACTATTGTATAATGGAGGTTGTTGATCCGGAAACTAATATGCCGGTACCCGACGGCGAAGACGGCAAGATACTTGTTACTAATTTCAATCGCAGGTTGATGCCCCTGATCCGCTACGATATAGGCGATATGGGCAGAATACTCACTCGAAGATGCTCTTGTGGCCGGCAAGTAAAACTTATGGAGTTGTTGGGGCGTTCCGATGATACTGTCATTATAGGCGGCGGAAACATTCAGTTGGATTCAATAGCGCAAGTCATAAGCAAATACGAGCAGCTTTCTTATCATTTCAGAATGGTTGCGGAGTTGGAAGACTGCAAAGACAAACTCACCATAGAGGTCGAAACCGTCAAACCCATGTCGCAAGAAGAGTACGAAAATCTTGCAAGACAAGTATATGATACGTTGCTGGTAGAAAAGCATGAATTTGCGAACTTTATGAAAACCGGCAGCATAATTCCACCGGTAATAAAAGTGGTTGCACCTGATACTTTGCCACGAAATCCTCGAACAGGCAAGTTGAAACAAGTGATAGACAAAAGACATGTATAAGACTGTTTCCAAAATAAGCATAAGTTCGGAGTTGTTTCAAGTAGAGCCGTTGCAGTATTACGTATGCCGTCTTGCCGAGTATTGCAAAGTGCCGGATAACAAAATGCTTTCGTTGCAGATTCTTGTAGAGGAGGTGATAACGCATATCATAAAGAAAGCTTGCAACGGCAAAAGCGATGAAACCATAGAGCTTACGGTTTCGTATATGCCGGGTGTGTTCGTCCTTTCTTTCCACTATTGGGGACTGCCGTTCGGTTATGACATAGACAAGCCGCAAGACGAGGGCGATTTCATAAGTATGCAGCTTATACGCAAGATGGGGTCGTCGTACAAGATGAAACAAGACGGCAAGGCAGGGCAAACCATAGAGATTCAGATTGCTTTGAATCTGAGCGTGGAGGAGCGCAAACCTTTGGCCGAGGTGTCGGACAAGGCACTCGCAACAGATGAGGTAAGCATACGCAAAATTGAGCCTGACGATATGGAATCGTTGGTACAATGTTTGTATTCGGTTTTCGGTTACAGCTATTCTGCCGACGATGTTTATTTCCCTGATGCCATACGTAAAAAATTGGTTGAGGGCAGTTACGACGGCATTGTGGCAGTAAATACCTCCGGTGCGATAGTCGCTCATGTGGCCATGCTCAAGGATTCTCCGAGTGATATGGTGTGTGAGTGCGGACAGGCATTTGTCCTGCCTACGTATGGCAGGCGCGGCTTGTTTGCCACCTTAAAAGAACGCTTGCTTGAAGTTGCCGATCAAAAGGACCTGTATGGTGTTTATAGCAGTGCCATAGCCAGTCACCCGTATACGCAAAAGGCTAATTTGGCGTTGGGATGCGTGGAAGTTGGATTGGAATTGGCGTATATCTTGGCAGATTTGCAAAGTTTCATCGATCGTGATGGCAAGGAAGAACGCCAGTCTGTTGTAAGTTTCTTTCATACATTGAGCCGGCAGAACAAGCAGAAAATACTTGTTCCGGCCGAGCATTGCGACATTATACGTAAAACATACGAACTTCTTGCAATGGATCGGGATTTTGTTACCGTGTCCGAGCAGGCATTGCCGGATGTTCCATCGGAAATAGAGTCGAGTGTTAAGACGGCATGGAATCAGGTACATATAAAAATCAATAATGCCGGTAGTGATTTATTGCGCCATATAGATGGTATAATAAGGCGGTCAATGGCATCGGGTTGCGTGATGTGTTATTTGTCGTTGCCGATGTGTCGGGAGTTTACTCCTGCTGCCGTGTATGCTCTGCAAAAGATGGGATTCTTTTATTCCGGCATATTGCCATACGGCTTTGACGGCGGAGATATGCTGCGTATGCAGTGTCTGCTTGGAGTAGATGTTTCGCCTGAATATGTGGTTACTGCAAGCGAGTGGGGCAACGAGTTAAAAAATTATGTTTTCATGCAGAAAAACAAATACAATATATGTTGAAACAGAAAGGAATTTTAAGTAAAAATTATTTGCTGTTATGGTCGGGGCAGCTTGTAAGCCAGATGGGAAACAGATTATATCTGATGGCCTTGTCGTGGTATTTTGTTTCGGAATTGGGCGATAATACAGCATTGTTTTTGGTATTTATATTTTCGAGTCTGCCATCGTTGCTTTTCGGAGCTTTCGTGGGCCCGTTCATAGAACGCTGGAATAAAAAACATATAATGATTGGTTGCGACTTTATTTGTGCTGCATTGGTTGGAGTGTTGGCATGGCTGGTTAGCATAAATGAAGCACACAATTATATCATATACGCAGTATGTTTTTTGCTTAATACGATGAATTTGTTTTTCAGCCCTTCTGTAAATTCAATGATACCGTCCATACTTGATGAGGATAGCTACCAGCAAGGAATGTCGTATATGAAAATGATTACTTTTTTGGGGCAAATCATGGGAGCGGCGGTAGGAGGATTGCTTGTAGGATTCTTCGGAGTATATCTTACCATACTTATAAATGCCATATCGTTTTTTATTTCCGGTTTGGCTGAAATATTCATCACCTATAAACCCGAAATAGTCCAAAAGACGGGATCTTATATAAGCGACTTAAAAAGTGGTTTGAAATATGCGTGGTCAGATAAAACGGTACGGTCCGTGCTTACCGTCTCAATCGCTTGTAATTTGTTCATTCCTACATTCATGGTTTTCCTGCCCATAGTCATTAAGACTCATTTGGGATTAGATGCCCGTCATTATGGCTTTGCTGATGCCATGATGCCGATGGGAGCGGTTGTCATGGCAGTGTTTTTATCTAAAGTCAAATTCAATTTGCAGCCATTGCAAGTGCTTGCCACAGGTATAGGTGGCTTAGCTGCAGCATTTATGCTAACAGTATTTTTACCATATTATCCGGTGATAATGTTCAGTGTTTTTTGTTACGGCTGTTTTACCAATTTCATAAACATACAGGTCATAACTTATTTCCTGCATAGGGTTGATAAAGATTTTCGGGGTAGATTCTTTTCCATTCTGGAGTCGTTCTCGTTTGCGTCCATATCAATATCTTATGTTTTGTCAACCATATTGTCGTCCCAGTTCGACACCAAGATTGCAATATTGATTAATGCCGTTTGTCTTATAATAATAACGTTGACAGCCCTGATGTTGCAACGTTCAGTTGACAAGGTTAATGTAAAAGCTTAGTAATAGCTGTATATGTTTCGTTCGTTTTCCACAAGATTAAGTGTTTACATATTGATAATATCCGGCATGGTTTTTTGCTTTGCCACGGCTATGTTTTACAGTTACTCGAGCGAACGGGAAGAAAAACAAGCCATACGCTATACCATGTCGCTCATTAATAATATGTCGTTGAGTTTGGGCGAAACTTTGGAACAGATAGAAAACGAGTTGAATTATACGGGACAGTTTATAACTGATTCGGGTACGAATCCCAATTTGCCGGCAACGGTGGAGCGTATAATTAAAAACATACCATCAATCATGGGTAGTGGCATAGCCTTTGAACCATATTGTTCTCCTTCGGGAGATGAGTATTGTATGTATTATACAAATTTGGACAGTACGGGTAATGCACATACCAAGATGTTGGGAGGAAAGGATTATGACTACTTTGAAATGCCGTGGTACAAAGAAACCATAAAATCCGGGAAACCAGGCTGGTCCAAACCTTATTTCGACAAGGGCGGAGGGAATCGTCTTATGATTACTTATTCTGTTCCGCTTAGAGACAAAAACGACCGCATATATGCAGTTATAACGGCGGATTTGTTTTTGAACGAGTTTTCCTCGCAGTTGGACAGTCTAAAGCCGTATAATGATAGCTATACTTTTTTGTTAAGCAAAAACGGAACATTCCTTGCCCATCGCGATAAGAAACTTGTTATGGCAAGTACCATATTTTCAATATCCGAGAAAGCAGGTAATACTTCTTTTGCAGAGTTGGGCAGAAAAATGCTCAATGGAGAGAGTGGCACTTACGTAATTACCAATTTTGACGGGGATCACGCTCTCGCTTTTTTTACTCCAGTGCCCATTTTGGGCTGGTCTATATGTAATATCTGCCCGTATGATACTATCTTGGGACACGTGCGTTATACAGCCTTGCTTGCCCTTATAGTGCTTATGTGCTGTTTGTTGGTGCTGTCCGTTGGTATAAGAATCATGGTGAAAAAACAGACTCGTCCTCTCGAAATGTTTGCGGATGCGGCACGCAAAGTGGCTAATGGAAATTTCAATGAGGCTTTGCCCGAAATATCCACAAAGGATGAAATGCTTACCCTTCGCGATTCATTTGCATACATGCAAAAGTCTTTGGCGAAATACATCGAGGATCTAAAAATAACTACCGCCGAGAACGAGCGTATAAAAAACGAGTTGGATATTTCGCGCAATATACAAATGGATATGTTGCCATTTGATCTGCCCGAGTTTTCTGTTGGACAGGATGTGGAGCTGGCTGCCGAATTGGTGCCGGCAAAACAGGTAGGAGGCGATTTGTACAGTTACAGTTTGCGCGATAATAAATTGTTTTTTGCCATTGGCGATGTATCCGGTAAAAGCATACCTGCCGCATTGGTTATGGCTGTTACCCAAAGCCGTTTCAGCAGTGTTTGCAATTATACAGATTCCCCTGCTGAAATAATGAACTTTATAAACAAGCAAACTTCGGACAAAAACACAAGATGTATGTTTGTTACCATGTTTGCCGGCGTATTGGATTTGTCGAACGGTAAACTTCGTTATTGCAATGCAGGTCATGAATTGCCGTTATTGGTAACTGCCGACGGACGTTCGGCTTTCGTGGACATAAGAAAAAATCTTCCGTTGGGAGTTTGCGGCGATTTCCGGTATCGTGAAAGCTCGTTGGTTTTGGAGAAAAATTCCAAAATTGTTTTGTATACCGATGGCGTTAGCGAGGCAGAGGACAAAAAGCATTGTTTGTTTTCGCGAGACCGTTTGCAGGAACTTGCCGGTCGCTTGTCGGACAAAAATGCCAAAGAAAGTGCAAACATAATATTGCAGGCAGTTAAAAATTATGCCGATGGAGCAGATCAGAGTGATGACATAGCTGTTATGGTGCTTACATACAAGGGCGATAGGGGCGAGCTTATTTATAAGGACGAATTAGTCATGAAGAACTCTGCCGATGAATTGAAGAAACTGTACGGTTTTATCGGAAAAGTTGCAGAAAAGTGTAAGTTTGATCCGAAATTGAGCAACAATGTTTTGCTTGCCGTGGAAGAAGCAGTGATAAATATAATTTCGTATGCTTACGATAAAAACACCGTAGGATATATAGATATTAGTGTACAGTGCACAAGTAGTGTGTTGCAGTTCCACATAAAAGACTCGGGAAAGCCTTTCAATCCTTGCGCTTCCAAAGCTGTGGATACTACGCTTACGGTGAAGGAAAGGCCAATAGGAGGCTTAGGCATATTCCTAATGGAAAAACTTATGGACGAGGTAAGTTACCAACGTACAAAAGACGGTTACAACTGCCTTTGCTTAAAGAAATTAATATAAAGATTAAACTATATGGAATTTGTTATAACGGAAGGAGAAGGTAAATCGAGAATGCGTATTTCCGGACGTTTGGATACCCTCAATTCCGAGAAATTCGAGAAAAGAATCCAAGAACTCTTGCCCCTGACTAAGGATTTGGAAATAGATTGCGCGAATCTGGAATATATTAGCAGTTCCGGTTTGCGTTGTTTCTTGTTTCTGTTGAAGTCGGCACAAGAAAGCAAGCATACTGTTACCCTTGTAAATATGACAGCTCCGATCAAGGAAGTTTTCGACATCACGGGTTTCAGTTCCATGTTCAATATTATTTAATGGCCGGTAAAAATACGGGTAATGCTAAAACAAGTTTGGCATTGCATTCGGCTTTCACTATATTTGTAAAGGATATGTTGCACTCGGCAACAATCCACAAGCAAACTTGGTGGCTCCTGCTTTCGTTTGCATTATAAGTTGGTAAAATTTTCACTAAAAACATAAGTTATGTCTGAAAGGATTTTGGTAGTAGACGATGAGGAAGATTTATGCGAGATCATTCAATATGGTCTTGAAAAGGCAGGTTTCATAGTGGATGTCGCTTACTCCGCCGAGGAGGTCATGAAAATGAATTTGAATTTGTACAGTCTCTTCCTTTTGGATGTGATGATGGGCGAGATTTCAGGATTCAAACTCGGGGCGTACTTGAAGAAGAACGAGAGTACCAAAAACATTCCCATTATTTTCATTACCGCGAAAGATACGGAAAACGACAAGTTGATGGGCTTTTCCATAGGTGCTGACGATTATGTGTCGAAACCGTTTTCCATTAACGAAGTCGTGGCAAGGGTCAAGGCGGTGCTTAAACGGACCACGCCTGTTTTGAAGCAGACCTTGTTGAACAAGGCAATGGGCATACTTGAAGAAAAGCCTGCGGAAGAAGCAGGGCAGTACAAAAGGGTATCATACGAAGATTTATGCCTGAACCTGCATAACAAGACCGCGTTCATTGGCGACAAGGAGATACAGCTTACCAAAAAGGAATTCGAACTGTTGGCTCTTTTTTTAAGCAAACCCGATACTATATTTTCGCGTGAGCAGTTGTTGGCTGATGTTTGGAAAGGGGAATCATACGTTTTGGACAGGACCATAGATGTCAATATAACACGCTTGCGGAAAAAGATAGTACCATACGACAGGCATATTGTAACCCGTCAAGGTTACGGATATTACTTTTCAACATCCTCGCATTTATCATAATCGATTTGCGGATGTTAATAAAAAAAGCGTTTGAAAAGATTTTCAAACGCTTTTTGTTTTTTTGCCAATCAATACTCAAATACCCCGTTTACGCTTTTTATGGTGAGGCGTGTTTTGTCCGAGGCCTCCACGCGACCTACAATCCGGGCAGGAATGCCGAAACTTTCCGATATTTCAATGACTTTTCCGGCGTGTTTTTCATCCAAATAGATTTCCATACGGTGTCCCATATTGAAAACCTTATACATTTCGGACCAGTCGGTGCCGCTTTGCTCTTGTATAAGTTTGAACAACGGGGCTTCGGGGAACAGGTTGTCTTTTATGACGTGCAGATTCTCCACAAAGTGCAGGATCTTGGTTTGTGCTCCGCCTGAACAATGCACCATGCCGTGGATTTCAGGACGCAGGTTGTCGAGTACTTTCTTTATTACGGGGGCGTAGGTGCGGGTGGGGGATAGAACCAGTTTGCCCGCGTCCAAGGGAGACCCGTCCACTTTTGAAGTCAGCTCCATCGCTCCGGAATATACCAAATCGTCAGGAACGGCAGGATCGAAACTTTCCGGGTACTTTTTTGCCAAATATTTTGCGAAAACGTCATGGCGTGCCGATGTGAGACCGTTGCTTCCCATGCCGCCATTATATGCCTGCTCGTATGTGGCCTGTCCGTATGAAGCAAGGCCTACGATTACATCGCCCGCCTTGATATTGGCATTGTCGATTACGTCCGAACGTTTCATCCGGCATGTTACAGTGCTGTCCACGACAATCGTGCGGACCAAATCGCCGAGGTCGGCGGTTTCCCCGCCGGTGGAATAAATGCCGACTCCCATTGAACGCAAATCTTGCAATAATTCTTCCGTACCATTTATTATGGCGGCAATGACATCGCCGGGAACCATGTTTTTGTTCCGTCCTATGGTGGAAGACAGCAATATGTTGTCGGTAGCTCCAACGCAAAGCAGGTCGTCGATATTCATTATAAGCGAATCTTGCGCTATGCCTTTCCAAACCGACATGTCGCCCGTCTCTTTCCAATAAATGTATGCCAAGGACGATTTCGTACCAGCTCCGTCAGCATGCATTATGTTGCAGTAATCAGGATCCCCGCACAGTATGTCCGGCAGAATCTTGCAAAAGGCTTTCGGGAAAATACCTTTGTCTATGTTTTTAATAGCGTTATGTACATCCTCCTTCGCAGCTGAAACGCCGCGCATCATGTACCGTTGTTTGCTGTCTGTTGCCATGTCAATTCAGTTTGTAGCGGTAGGTGATTGTCCCGCTTTGTATAATGTCTTCGTCTATCCCGTTGAATTTGGCTTTCATCGCCGCCTGTTCGGCGTTGCGTCGCATTGTCGCGTCTCCTATGGTGGTCCCTGCCGCACCGGCCTTGGCACTTATGACGTTGCCTTTGCCGTCAACTTCTATGCTTACGACTATGACACCTTCCTCGTTTTTGTTATATGCCGGTTCTGGCAAGCGTCCCGAGATCGTCCTTCCGTTCAATCCCCAGCTGTGTCCGCTACCTGTCCCTCCGCCCGTGTAATTGTTGCTTTCAGCGGTTCCTTCCAGCTTGCCTTGGTTGCCTCCGAACGCACTGATGCCCTGGCTTTGCGCTTTGCTGCCGCTGCTGCCTTTGCCGGTAGATGAAAACGCGCTTTTTCCTGCCGCCATGGCTTTTTTCCTTTGAGTTTCCTCGCGTTTGCGCTGCTCGGCCAATTTGCGTTGCCGTTCCTCTTCCTCACGGCGAAGCCTCTCTTCTTCAGCCCGTCGTTCAGCTTCGAGGCGTTCTTGTTCTTCCGCTTTTTTGCGGGCTTCTTCTTCCTCTTGCTTTATCTTTAAGGATTCTTCTATGTCTTGTGTCTGCAATTCGGCTTGCGATGGAGATGGCTCCGGTGCAGGCAATGGAGCGGGTTCGTCCACCAAATACTCTTCAATGGCACTTTGCGGTGCAGGTTCGAAAAGTCCGCTGCCCGTATCGTCAGTTCCGTAATTCACGCTCAATCCTTCTTCCTCCTGCGGCAGCAGGGCCTTGATTCCGAACAAAAGCATGGAAAGCAACAGCAACAGATGGAAGATTACTGTTCCGACGGTTCCGGCAATACGGCTTTCGTATTTTCTTATTATGTTTTTTTCGTCCGGCTTTTTCATTGTTGCCTGAGCGGTCTTGTGGCTATTACCAATTTGAATTTGTTTTTGTTGGCAATGTCCAACACCTTCACTATTTCGCGGTAAGGCACGCTTTCGTCCGCGTACAGGGCGATGTACATTTCGGGCGTTGCGGCAACCACCGATTGCAGGAACGGTTCGATTTCAGAAAAATCCACTTGTCTTTCCTGTTCCTTGCCTTCCGCAACGTAAAAATTCAATGCCGCATCTATGTATACTCTCGTTATGGGCGTGGCTGCCGTTTGCGAGGAGCTTTGCGGCAACAACAGCTTGATGGCCGACGGAGTTACTACTGTCGATGTTATCATGAAGAATATCAACAGAAGGAATATCAAGTCGGTCATTGAGGACATGCTGAACGACGGATTCGCCTTATGTCTTTGTTTTATCATCTGCAAATACTAAAACATGAAACTTTAATGAATAGGCTCGTTGAGCAAGTCCATGAATTCCATGGTGCGCAATTCCATCTTTTGTACGACGGAATCCAGACGGGAAACCAAGAAATTATATGCGAAGTATGCCAAAATTCCCACAATCAGCCCTGCCACCGTTGTTATCATTGCCGTATAGATACCGTCCGACAAGACGGTGATGTCCACGTTGTTGCCCGCGTTCGCCATGTCGTAAAAAGCTTCTACCATGCCTATGACGGTGCCGAGGAACCCCAACATCGGAGCGCCGCCGGCGATTGTGGCCAAAGTGGTAAATCCTCTTTCCAATTTGTTGGTTTCCAAATTCCCGACGTTTTCAATCGCCACAAGCACGTCGTTCATCGGTTTGCCCAAACGGGAAATGCCTTTTTCAATCATGCGTGCGGCGGGCGTGTTCGTTTTTTCGCAGAGCGAGGCTGCCGCGTCTATTTTGCCTTCTGTTATGTAGTCCTTGATGCGGTCCATGAAGTTCTTGTCTTCTTTTGACGCTTTGTGTATGGCGACGCATCGTTCAATGAAAATGTAGACTGCGATTATGGATAATATCAGCAGCGGAATCATAATGAGCGGGCCGCCCTTTTTTGCCATTTCGAAATAATTCATTTCCACGACTTCGGGCGCGGCCGTTTGCAGGCTGTCGGCAATCATCGTGTTAGCTGCTTGCAGCATTACGCTTGTGATTTCCATGTTTTTACGGAATTTGGTTTATGATTTCGTTAGTTCTTTGTATCGCCTGATAGTTTCCTTTATTCCCAAGTACAGGGCATCGGAGATGAGGGCATGCCCTATCGAAACTTCGAGAATCCCGGGAACTTTGTCAAGGAAATTCTTCAAATTCATGAGGTTGAGGTCGTGTCCGGCATTTACGCCTATTCCGAGGGAAGCGGCGTGCCTGGCAGCGGCAGCGAAATCATCGGCTGCGTCGCTATCGCCTTTTGCGAATGCGGAGGCGTATGGTTCGGTGTACAGTTCGATGCGGTCGGTTCCCGTCTTGGCCGCCATGCTTATGTTTTCCAAACAGCAGTCCGTGAAAATAGACACGCGGATGCCTGATTTATGGAAAGTCCCGACCAGATCCGACAGGAAATCGAAATTCGGGGCGACCTGCCATCCTGCATTGGATGTAAGGGCCTCGGGAGGATCGGGTACGAGTGTTACTTGTGTGGGACGGACTTCGCAGACAAGGTCTATGAACGACTGTTGCGGATAGCCCTCTATGTTGAATTCGGTGGTAACGGCTTTTTTCAATTCACGAACGTCATTATAGCGTATGTGCCTTCCGTCGGGGCGCGGGTGTACGGTTATGCCTTCCGCGCCGAAAGCCTCGCAGTCGCGGGCGAATTGTACGACATCGGGAACATTGCCGCCCCGTGCGTTGCGTATGGTCGCAACCTTGTTTATATTTACACTAAGTTTAGTCATTGAAAATCGTTGAAAATAATTTACTTTGCATTATACTTGCGAATAGCATTACAAAGTTAGATTTTTTCTCCGATAGAAAGCACAAACCATATATGAAAGTTGCAATTTTCGGCAGTGTGGCCAAAAACGGATTCATACCGACTGCGGAACGCCTGTTAAGATGTCTGGGCGAGTACGGTTGCGGGATATTGCTTTACCACGAGGTCCGCGATACCCTTGAAGCAAGGGATGCCGACATGCCTGCTGATTATGCCGTGATAGGTGAAAATGAAGATTTTTCCGCCGACTTGGTATTCAGTATCGGCGGGGACGGTACTTTCTTGAAAACGGCGATGCGTATAAAGGACAAGGGGATTCCTATTATGGGTATCAAGTTAGGGAATCTCGGTTTTTTAGTGGACATGCAGACTTCCGACATAGAAAATGCCGTCCATGACATAATGAGGAACGGGTTTTCCGTGGAAAAACGCTCTTTGTTGCAGTTGAAAACCGACGGTCTGGAATATGCGGCCGGGGAACCCTATGCCCTCAATGAAGTCGCAGTGCTCAAACGTGATTCATCGTCAATGTTGAAAATAGACGCCACGTTGAACGGGGAGTTTTTTTGCTGCTACCGCGCAGACGGTTTGTTGGTTTCCACGCCTACCGGTTCGACAGCATACGCTTTGAGCGTCGGGGGACCGATTTTAATGCCGCAAAACCACAGTTTGGTGATTTCACCCGTGGCATCGCACAGTCTCAATCTCCGTCCGGTTGTCATTCCCGATAACTGGTGCGTGGATTTGAAAGTGTCGAGCCGCAGCGGGAATTTCATGGTTTCGCTTGACGGCCGTTCGCAGGTTTTGGACAACAAAACCGGGTTGCATATACAAAAAGCCCCGTTTTGCACATATATAGCCAAACGCAGGGGACATACTTATTTCCAGACTCTCAGGGAAAAGTTTCTTTGGGGGGCGGATGTGCGTCTTTGACAATCGCTGAGTGATAGAGATGGGAAAGGGGGATTCATATACGATCTTGGGCATAGACCCGGGTACGAACCTTATGGGGTACGGGCTTTTGAGTGTGAAAGGAAACAGTGCCAAGCTGCTTGCGATGGGAGTCCTCGATTTACGGAAAATGGATGACCATTATACCAAATTGAACAAGATTTTTTTGCGTGTCCTGTCGTTAATCGACGAGTTCGATCCACAGGTATTGTCGATAGAATCGCCGTTTTTCGGAAAAAACGTACAGTCGATGCTCAAATTGGGGCGGGCGCAAGGCGTGGCGATGTCTGCCGCGTTGTACAGGGAAGTGCCGGTTCACGAATATACCCCGCTTAAAATCAAAATGGCCATCTCGGGTAACGGCAGGGCTTCGAAAGAGCAGATAGCGGCTTTGCTGCAAAGGTATTTATGTATACCGCAGGAACAAATGTTGCCGTACTTGGATGCGACCGATGCCCTTGCCGCCGCATATTGCCATTTTTTGCAAATAGGCAATCCGGTAGTCGCCCCGGAATACAAATCGTGGAAAGATTTCATGACAAAACATCCCGGGCGGGTCAGTGGTTAGTGATTAGTGATTAGTGGTTAGTGGTTAGTGGTTAGTGGTTAGTAACATATACGATTATGAAAAATACGTTCAATTTGTTTTTTGCAATCATAGTTGCGATATTGATGTCTTCGTGCAGTAGCACGCAGTTGATTTCATCGTGGGTTTCGCCCTCGTTGCAGGACTCCGTTCCTGTTAAAAAAGTCCTCGTGTTTTCATTGCTTGGCCGTCAGGACAATCAGGTTCAAGACCAATTCGAGGATGCAGTTGTCGCGCAGCTGAATGCTGCCGGGGTGCAGGCCGCATCCGCTTTCGATCTTTTCGGCCCCGATGCCTTGAAAGGCAAGCAGTCGGGCGAAATCGCCGAAAAAATACAAAAGTCAGGTTATACGGATATTCTGCTCATGACATTGTTGGACAAGAGCAAGCAAACCACATACGTGCCCGGAGCCGCATATCCGGTTGCCGTGCCGGCCTATTATCCGTGGTTCCCGCCATTTTACGGTTGTTACAGTTATTATTACGGCGTAGTTACTACTCCGGGTTACTTTTCCACGGATACCAATTTCATAGTAGAAAGCCGTTTGTACAATGTCGGAAATGAAAAAGACGCGATATATGTGGTACAGACTGAAACCACCAATCCCGACGGCTTGTACGACATGGCATCGGGTGTGGCCAAAACCATAACCGAAGACATGGCGGTGAAAGGTCTGATAAGCAAATAGAGTAGGGCAATGGTCGCAATCATAGTCCCGGGCAATACTTGGTTATTCCCTTATTTGGGGATTTTCAAGACGGCTTTGGAGCGGACCGGTATGGATTACGAGGTCGTCTGCTGGAACAGGGAAGGGTTGGAAGAAAACGTTGCTGTTTCGTATTCCAAGCCTCTGCCATTGAATTGTTCCATGCCAGCAAAAATAACAGGCTATGCGGCGTATGCGCGCTATTTGGAAAAAACGGTTTCGAGCAGGAAGTACGACAAGTTGATATTCCTCACGCCTCTCGTGGCCTTGTTCATGCGTAATTTCCTACGCAAGCATTATTACAAAAGGTTTTGGTTGGATTACCGTGACATGAGCTGGGAATTGAAGATAAAACCGTGGTTCGATTCCTTGGCAGGCATGGCGGCGGGAATTTCAGTGTCTTCGCCCGCGTACCGCGATTTGATGCCGCAATCTTCCGTCTTGTGCCACAATTTGGATTTGGACCGTCTCGAACGCGCCCTTGGTGAAAACTCGCCGATGAAACAGGCCTCGGACAAGATTGTCGTTTCCAATATAGGTTATATCCGCCACTTTGGACAGCAGAAAGAAATAATAGACGCGCTTGCGAACGACAATGACATTGAAATCCGTTTTTGCGGCGACGGAAGTTCCGTAGAGGATTTGCGGGCGTATGTGCAAGATAACGGAATATCGAATGTGTCGTTCAGCGGACGCTACGTCAAGGACGAAGAAGCCCGCCTTTTTGAAGAAGCGGATTTTGCTAACATATATCTTCCCGAAACAAAAGCCTTGCTTGCCGCAATGTCCAACCGTTTTTATCAATGCGTTTTATATGGTTGCTTAATGATTGTCAACGAAAGCAGCATACAGGCCGGATATGTGCGGGATTACGGCTTGGGCTTGTGCATAAAGGACTGCGAAGGGCTTGCCTACAAATTAAAAGCCTTCGACCGCTATAATCCCGAAATATTGAATTCACGCCGCTGTTTGCTTAAAAAACTATCAGAGGAACAACAATATTTTGTTTCCGAACTTACCGGCTTTGCAAAGCACTGACAAGATACTCCCCGGATATTCTTTATCTTCCCCCGCAAATAACTGCTGTGAAACGCGGAAAAACTTTTCGGCACAAGATGTAAGCAGACAACGGGATCGCAGTTCCCAAAATCCAAATTACGGCAAAGCAGACCAATACTTCGATGTCGCTGTTCAAAGGCCAAATCCTTAGTAATATCTTCATAAGTAGCGATAATACCATCGAGTGCGATGCGAAAATGAAGAATACGCTCGAAGGCAAAATCCTGCACGGCGTGTATTCAGGATTGCCTTGAATTTTGTGCCCGGCGTACAATGCTGCCACGCCGAATGCGGACATGCAGGCCAATGTCGAATAAATGTTGTTTGCCAAATTCTCGAATTTGCTGTCAAACGACAAAAATCCCGCAATGCAACATATTATGACCAAGGGACATGACAATTTCAAATATTTTTTAGAAACGCTTGCGATATTGATTCCGTGTATTGACAAATAGGCACCGGTTCCGAAAAACGCGACGCTGTTGGCGTATGAGTCTTTCAAGTGCAATTCTTCATTAAACCAGAACAAGCACATAGATATTGCCAAGGCGCAGATTCCAGTTTTCCTGTTTTTCAATACGAAATAGAAAAGCGGGGAAAATATGGACATGACCATTATTTCCTTTATGAAGTATAACGGACCGTCTATAGGACCGGAAACATTGACCGGGTTTATCCTTGACATGTCCCAAAATGCCCAAAGCCATTTCATACCGCTCATGTCGGTGTGTTTGTTGCTGTTTATCAAGTCCGGCACGATAAGTTGCGCTGTTAATAAGATTATAAGGTATGACAAATTCCAGATAATATAAGGGATTAACAAGGAATGTATCCTGCGACTGATTTTTTTGATATAAACCGTTTTGTCAAAATCCCCGGTTTTGTAAAAGAACAGGTATCCGGACATTGTATAAAACACGGGAGTGCTGACCCATGCCAAAAAACCGATGATATAATACATGATGCCGTTTGCAATACCTGCATCGCAATTATTTGCAGCAAGGTTTTCCATATATGCGGGTTGGACGGCGAAATTCGTGTGTATCAAAACGATAATCGTAATCATCGGGAATCTCAGCAAATCCAAGCTGTATGACAATGTTTTGTCGGTAGAATTTGTTCTAACGGGTTGCATGTGGGCGGCTACGGATGATTTCTTTCTCCTTAAAATTAAAAAGCGGCCGGAATGTTTTCCAACCGCTTGTCAGATATGTCGCTGATGATTGGCATTGGCAATGTCAGTCGTCGCTTCTGCCGAAGAACCTCAACAAATAGAGGAACAAGTTCACGAAGTCCAAGTAGAGCGAAAAGGCCGCCATCACTGCTAATTTGCTTGTGGTTTCGTTTTCGTCCAAATATGCCAACTGGCGCATCTTTTGGGCATCGTATGCCGTAAGCCCCGTAAACAATACTACTCCTACCAAGGAACAAATCCAGTCTATGCGGCTGCTTTGCAGGAAAAGATTCACCAATGTCGCGATTATCAAGCCAATCAGGGCCATTGTAAGTATGCGTCCCCAGCTCGTGAGGTCTTTTTTAGTGAAGTGGCCGTACAACGCCATCGCTCCGAACATTGCCGAACAGATGAAGAACGTGCTTGCTATCGACGACATGGTGTAGACTAAGAATATCGAAGACAAGGAAATTCCCAGCGTGAAAGCGTATGCCAGAAACAAAATCCTTGCCGTTGTAAACGACATCTTGTCCAATCTCGCTATCAGTATGAACGCTATGGCCAGTTGGGAGATGATTAATATCCACATGATGCTGCTTGAAGAAAACAGCAATTGCATGAATGCCGCGCTTGTCCCGCAAATATAGGATGTCAGTCCAGTTATGGCCAAAGCCGTGAACATCCATCCGTATGCTTTGGAAACTATCGAAGCCTGTCTTGTCTTGACTTCCGCGCTTAAAAATCCGTTTTGTTGATCGATTTGCATTTTGTTTTAATTTTTAGATATTCAGTGAGTTCGCTTACAAAAGTAATCACTATTCATGCCAAAAACAGCGGCATGCCATCGTATTATGATTTTTTAACTCGGATATGTTGGGTATACGGTATTTTATTCCAAATCCATCAGGAAAAATTCGTACGCAAGGGAATCCTTGGCTTTTTTCATATCCTTGATCCTTTCTTTTACATATTTGTTTTCGCTGATTGCATAGTCCGGGAATAATTCCTGCATTGCCCTTGCGCGATGTTTGTCGTATGCGGCGGGAAATTTCACTTTGTTGATGCACAGGCATTTCAATATGTTGATAGGAATACCGGCGGTATTTATGGAAACCGTATCGTTTCCTGAAACCACGGTTTCGGGAAGAATGAAAAGTCCGAGTCTTGTTTGGAATTCGTCCAAATCGGGTAAAGGGTATTCCGTCGTTACGAAATTACGGCCTTCGATGCGGCGTTTTTCCCGGAAATCGCCGGTCATCTTTTCAGTTGCGACGAAGTCAAAGTTGTCTTTTGCCTTGTTGTTTATGAAACCGTAGCTGAATATCAATTCGTCAATGGGTTTCAAAGCCTCGACTTCAAAGGTCAAAGCCATTTTCCGGTAGGTGGAAGCATACAGGAAATATGTGGGCTTTTCATTTGCGGCTATGGGTGTTATACGTATATAATCGCTTATATGCGTGGCTGATATGGAGTCCCTCCATGCTTCTATGACGGAATCTGTCTTTTGGAGAGCTTTCGCATTTTCCTCGTTCCACTCCGCTGTCATTTTTTCCCTTTGCTTGTTCCAAAAAGCGGAATCCTCGGTAAAGTGTATGTATTCCAAGGCATTGCGATAAGTAAGCCCGCTGAAACGGGCAATTTCCGCGCTTTGCATGAACGAAGAGCGGAAGCGGGCGAAGTCGTATAAATCCGCGAACAGGCTGTCGCTTTGTACGGCTTTTTTTACTTCCTCGGCCGTCAGTTCGTCAGTTACTGGCTTGTCCGGAATGTTGCTGCATGAAGCAAGTGCTATGGCGGCCGCAGCCGCGATAATCAAAGATGTTTTCTTCATTTTGTCCAATTAAAAATTATAAATGATGATGTTGGCAAATGTAGGCATTTTTCAATTTTTTCCTACTTTTGCCATCGTATTTTATCATTCCGATGGGCGTAAAAAAACTTAAAGTCGGATATTTCTGCGACACGTTTTATCCTATGACCGACGGTGTCGTGAAGGTGTTGGACAATTATGCGGCAAACCTTTGCAAAAGATGCGATGTTGTCGTTTTTGTCCCCGAAGGGCGCGGCGACTTCGATGACTCCTCCTTGCCTTATAAAGTCGTAAGGTGCAAGCGTCTGAGGGTATTGGGCTTGGATTATGACCTGCCTTTGCCGGAATTGGACCGGCACTTCATGAAGACGCTTAAAGAATGCAAGTTGGACATAGTCCATGTGCATTCCCCCTTTACATTAGGCAATGCGGGATTGCGTTATGCCCGAAAGCACCGCATACCCTGTGTCGCTACCATGCACAGTCAATTCAAACTCGATTTCGAACGTAGTTTGAAAACCCCGCTGATGAAACCGGCATTGGCTTTCATGATGTGGCGGTTGCGCAATTTTTTTGATTCCGCAACCGAGTGCTGGGCGGTAAACAAGGAAGTCGCACGTATTTTTCATGAGGATTACGGTGTCGGGAAACTGCCCGAAGTCGTCCGTAACGGAACGGATATGGCAGTTTTTGCCGATAAGGAATATGTGGATTCCTTGAAAAGCGGATACGGAATTTCATCCGATGAAAAGGTGTTGCTTTTTGTCGGCAGGATAAATGTTTTGAAGAATGTGGATTTTCTTGTCCGCAGCCTTGCCGTTTTGGACAAAGAGGGATTCCGTTTCAAGGCGTTGTTAGTAGGCGAAGGCCAGGACTTCAATGCTATAAAAAGGCTTGTTTCCAAATCCGGGCTGAAAGACAAGGTTTTAATGCCGGGCAAGATTACCGACCGCAAGGCTTTGGCAGCGCACTATGCCCTGGCGGACCTGTTCGTATTCCCGTCTTTGTACGATTCCAGCTCGTTGGTACAAATAGAGGCCGCGAGCCAGCACACCCCGTCCTTGTTTTTGAAAGGCGCTGCTACGTCCGCGACTGTCACCCCCGGAATCGACGGTTATATCTCTGACAGAGATATAACATCTTATGCGCATAAGATCGAAGAAATTTTTGCAGACGAGGCCTGTTACCGTAAAGTTTGCATGAATGCCTTCGACAACCTGTATGTTACGTGGCCGCAAGTCGTGGACGAGGTCTATGAACGTTACTTGTCGCTTTCCGGCAAGTCTGACGTGTAATCAAATAGTGCGGGGACAGCGGCGACCGGCAGTCTTTTTGCACTATACGCGGCCGCATGTTTTATTTTTTCAGATAATACAGGGTATTACAATTGGCAGGGCGGAAAATCTTCCGGGCGACTCTTAGCACGTCGTCGGGAGTGGCCTTGCAGTATTTTCCTACCATGCCGTCCACGTAATCAGGACGGCCTATCAATTCGTACAATGCCAAATCCGCTGCCGTTTGTTCCAGGTCGAAGCGGGATGTGAGGGCGTTCATTTCATATTTGTTCTTGCACTTTTCCAACTCGCTTTCCGGAACGGTTTCTTCGCATAATTTGCGTGTTTGTGCGTCAATAGCCGCCGCACCTTCGTCAGGCAACACGTTATCGCATAGCCGTCCGGCAATTACGAGCAGTCCGGGATCGAAGTGGAATCCCACGTATGCGTCGATTGTGGAAAAAAGTTTCTGCTCGTAAACCAACGCCTGCCTTAGCCTTGCGGATTTGCCGTTGGCCAGAATGTCCGACAAGAGATCGCAGATGAAGAAATCGTCGTCGGTGCAATTGCAGATATGGTAGGCCTTGTATACGGAGTTTTGCGGTACGTCGGCAAAACGTGTAGCTTCACGGGCGGAGGTCTGGATTGGTTCGGGAGCTATGTCGTCGCTTGCGAATGAACGTTTTCCGGGTATGTTGCCGAACCATTTCTCAGACAATTGCAGTACATTATCCCATTCCACATTGCCGGTTACGGACAATACGGCATTGGCTGGATGATAATATTTTTTGAAAAAAGCTTTCGCGTCGGGCAGGGTAAGATTGTTTACTTGTCCGAGGGTAAGTCCTATCGTGTCATGTGAATACGGGTGTATGGTGTAACACAAGGACTTCAACATTTGTTGGACTTCACCGTAAGGCTCGTTCAACCCTTGTTTGAATTCTTCAAGTACGACTTGTTTCTGTATATTGAAGCTTTTCGCGCCAAGGTTAGGATTAAGCATCCTGTCGGATTCCAACCAGAATCCGGTTTCCACGTTTTCTTTGGGAAGCGTGAGGTAATAATTGGTAATGTCGCAGGTGGTATAGGCATTGCTCGTGCCTCCGATTTTTTCCAACGGAGCATCGAAATCAGGGATGTTCTTCGATCCGCAAAACATGAGATGTTCAAGCAAATGCGCAAGCCCTGTTTTGTTGCCGGTCTCGTTACGGGATCCCGCACCGTAGAGCATGTTCAACGTTACGTTGCCGGTACGTTGGTTGAAATGGTGGACTATTCGCAGCCCGTTTCTTAACTTGTGCCTGTTTACAAGCATGTCTTATCAAAGAAAAGCGTTGAGTTCGCGGTATAAGCGATGTACGGGCAACCCCATCACGTTATAGAAAGAGCCTACTAATTTTTCTATGCCGATGAAACCTATCCATTCCTGGACACCATAGGCACCAGCCTTGTCCAATGGCTTGTATGTTTGCAAGTAGTGGTTTATCTCTTCTTCGGACAGTTCGGTAAAAGTAACTTCGGACATTGAATGGAAGCTGCGCCGTTTGCTTTTGGTTGTCAGGCAAATTCCGGTTATGACCTTGTGCGTATGTCCCGACAGCAATTGCAACATTTTGCGGGCTTCGTCCAAATCCGCAGGTTTGCCCAAAACGAAGTCGTCGGCGATGACTACCGTATCGGCTGTTATTACCAAATCATTGTCCTTCATTTCCGGCAAGTACGCATCGGCTTTTTTGTCGGCGATGTACAAGGGAATTTGGGCACCCTCCAAATTAGGAGGGTAGCTTTCGTCAATATCCACCGGTTTGCAAGTGAAATCGAATTCCAAGCCTTGAAGCAACTCCCTGCGCCGTGGAGATGCCGAAGCCAGGATCACATTGTAGTTTTTGAGTTTCTCAGTAAGCAACATAAGACGGACTGTTTAATAATATCAGATAATATACGAACAAGCAATAGCAACAGCCTATTGCCATTATGTATTTCAACAAACTGCTGATGTTGTGGAATTCCTTTTTGCAGCCGGCCTTGCCGAGCATGTAAAAGAATATCAGGAACGGCAGCACGATGCCGGTGAGGTAGTACTTGCCGCTGACAGGATCGTTTTCAAATGGAGACAGGAAGAATGCGAAGTATCCTATTACGGCCAGGCTGGCAGCTGCCATGACAGCAACGAATATCTTGGATTTGGCGATTCCCCAGACCACCGGCATTGTACGGCATTCGTTTTCGCGGTCTCCTTCAACGTCTTCCATGTCCTTTACTATTTCGCGGACGAATGTCAGCAAAAGCGAACACAACCCTATCGCGCAGCTCCATGAATATATCTCAGGCAGGATGCCGGTTTGGTATATCAGGAAGTCGTAATGTTTTATCATCGCGGCGGCTACCGCGTAACCGGGAATGAAAATCGCGGCAAAGGCACAGATGGCGATTATGAGGTTGCCAATCAGGAATTGGCGTTTGTAGCTTGACGAATAAAACCATAGCAGCCCCGCAACGACCAAATACAGGAAAGCAAGGGTGAAGTCCCCGACGATTACGGCAAGCGCGATGCCGGCAGCGATTCCGATGGCGAAAAGGCATTGGAAATAAACAGCGGCTTGCTTGCGCGACATGCCGTGTCCGACAATTACTTTTGACGGGCGGTTGATTTCATCGATTTTTGTGTCGAAATAATCGTTTACCACGTAACCGCCGGCAGCTATGAAAATGGCGGAGATTTCCAATAACACGAAAATCGGGACAGAGCAGGGAATGCGTATGCCGTATTGTCCCAATAACGGGGTCAATACCCCGAAATAGAAAAAGGCGGTCAATATTCCTATGAACAGGAGATTGGCAGGCCTGATTATTTTGAAATAATTTTTCATGTCAGTGTATGATGATATGGATTACCAACCGAAAGCGTGTTCATCCAAGAGCCATTTGCCTTGCGCTTTCATCACTTGCTCGATTATGTCGCGGGCGCAACCCTTGCCGCCGTCGGCGAAAGACACATAGTCGGCCATGTCGCGGACTTCCACTGCCGCATCGGCAGGACAGCATGATATTCCGGCTTGTTCAAGTACGGGAATATCCGGAATGTCGTCTCCCATGTACATTATTTCGCTGTCATCCAATCCATGCAAGGCCTTGAATTTGTCGTAATCCTTTATTTTGTCGGCCGAAGCCATGTAAATGTCCTTGACGCCCAGCTTGGCATACCTGATTTTTACCGATTCGGTAAGCGCGCCCGTTATGATAGCTATGTGATAGCCGCATTTCAATGCGTATTGCAAGGCGTATCCGTCTTTGATGTTTGCGGTGCGCTGCGGTTCCCCGGCGGGCGACATGGGTATGAAATTCGCGGACAGGACACCGTCCACGTCAAAAACCAAGGCCTTGATTTGTTTTAGTTGTTCCTTGAAATTTTTCATTTTGCAAGTCTTGTATGGATTTGCTTACCAGCGTGTAAATTTCCTTTCCGTATCCGTCCAAACACTGGATGTGCGAAGACAGGATTTTGGCATCGTGCCTGACGGCCGGTCCGGTTTGGGCTGCCTGCGGGCGTACCGAATGCACTTTTGCGGCTGTTTCATCGATTAGGGGCAGTAATTCCGAAAAGTCCAACCCTTCTTCCGTCAGTATTTTGTCCGCCAGAGCATACATGTGATTTACAAAATTGCTGGCGAATACTGCCGCGATGTGCAGTTTCTTCCTTTGTACGGAATTGCAAGGGTAAACACGGCTGCCCAATTTCCGGGCGAAACCGGACAATTCTGCCAGGCATTCTTCATTGCAGGCTTCCACGTAAAATGGCAGGGTGGAAAAATCAACGCGCCGTTGCTTTGAAAAAGACTGCAAAGGGTACAATACCCCGTATTTCCCGGCGAATGGTTTTAATATCTCCATATCCACGCTGCCGGCCGTGTGCACAAGAATACCGTTGCCGAAATCCATGCCTCCCACCGCGTCGGTGATGGCATCATCCTTTACGCTGCATATATAAAGGTCGGCCGGGGGAATGCGATGCTTGTCGTTGGTGTACGGTACCCCGTATTTTTCTCCTAATTGCCTGCAAGATTCTTCGTGCAGGGAATATACTGTCAATATCCTGTATCCGGACTCCGCAATTGCAGGTACGAGATTCCATGCCACGCGGCCCGCTCCTATTATTACAACCGATTGCATTTTACAGATTCCAGCAACTGATCACTAACCGTTAAAACCTTCCCCAATGTATCTTTTCCCGTTGCAGGCGGTTGGGGTCGAAAGGCCGTTTTTCTTCCACTTTATGCCCGATGCTTATGATGCATTCCACTTCGTAATTGTCAGGAATTCCCAACAGCTCTTTTACATATCCGCAGGCTGTCTTGCCCTCTTTGCGCGAAGCCCTTTGGCGTATTTGCGACCAGCAAGATCCCAAACCGAGGCTTTCGGCCGTAAGTTGCATGTATATGGCTGCAATGGAGCAATCTTCCACCCACACGTCGGTTTTGGACGTGTCGGCACAAACTACTATGCTCATCGGGGCTTCTGCCACGAAGGCAGAGCCGAAAGGTTTGCATTCCGACAATGCTTTGGCTTGTTCTTTATCGGTAATTACTATGAATTCCCAGGCGTTGGCCCTTTTTCCCGCCGGAGCCATCAGGGCGGCGTCGAGAATTTTTTTGGCTTCTTCGTCTGAAACGGCCTTGTCCGCAAATTTACGGTGGCTGCGGCGGCCTTCTATTACTTCTTGAAATGTTTTTCCTTCCATGTTATGATTTATATTGCTTGTTTGTCTTATGGTTTACCACGTCGCGCTATAAGGTTTTACCTCCTTGTTCTTTAACACATCGAAAAGATATGCCACGCTGACCGTTATTCCCGTGTTGTTTGAAGCCGAGAAATAGTCCTGCTTGCGCGAATTGAAAATATTGCCCAATCCGAAATCGTATCTGGCTTCCAGTTGGAAAAAACCTGCTTTTTGCGTTCTAAATTCGATACCCAAGCCTCCGAATATTGAGTAGTCGAAGCGGTTTTCTATCGGTTTGGTCTGTTGGATGCCTGCGTTTTGTGAAAACGGCGCGGTAGCCGATTCATGTACCATGTATCGTATCTTCGGACCCAAATTGACAAAAAAGCGGACATTCTTGTTCCCGAAATATATGTGTGAAATCAGGGGTAGCTCCAAATAATCAAGCGTGCGGTTGAATCTTTCTCCTGTTTCTACCGAAGTTTCGCTCCATCCGCGACGTGAAAAATTCAGCTCCGCTTGTAGTCCGAAATGTTTTTGAATGATATATCTTACGGTAAGCCCGCCCGTGTAGTTGAATGTGAAACTTTGTTCGACTGACGGGTCGAAGCCTACTTGCGAAAGCAGTACAACGCCTTGGTTCGTGCCTATTGCCAATTCCGGCTTTATGAAGGCATATTGCGCCGCTGCAAGTGCCGGGAACAGCAAAAGTATGATGTGTATAAACGCTTTGCGCATCAGTTTGATTGTATTATGCCATCCATTCCGAAAAGGTCATGGAACACCCCTTTGTTAATGTATCCGCCATTGCCTTGGCGCTCGAAATCAAAACTCAATTGGGTTTTGGTTTCAGCTTCCAAACCTTGTTCCATGCCTTTGCCGTTTTGCTGCCATTGTTCCGAGAAATACATCATGATGTCGTATCCGATCAAAGCGAAGCTCGGTCTTGTCTGTTTTACCGGTTTGCCGAATTTCTTATTGTATATTGCAAAGAAGTTTACGGTCTCTTCATTTATCGGGTCCGGTTTGTAACTGTTGAAAGTTTGTACCGGCTTGACGTATAATTCTTTAAGTTGGTAGCCGTCCCATTCAGGAAATGCGAAAACCGTTACGCCCTTGTTGTTTATCCGCGTAAGATGTTCGCTGAGTTCCATCAGTTTCGGGCGGTTGCTTGTCGGGATTATCAATACTATTTCCTTTTGAGGCTGCCGGGCGTAAATTCCTGCGGATGACGTGCCGGCAGTGTCGATGACGGCCGCTAAGGAATCCACGCAATCAGGCAATCCTGTTTCCGGGATGTATGTTACCGGTATGCCACGGGATTGAAGCTTCGGGATGAGCAAATCGGTGAAATCGCGTTTGTTATACGTTATTCCTATCGTGTCGGGCTTTACTATCATGACGGTTTTGCCGGACCATTGGCCGGCGTAATAATCGGAAACCTTGTCGAACAATTGTTTTTGCGGACACAATATTTGGAATATGTATTTGTTGTCGTTTATTTCCTTGACATTGTTGGTGAAAGGAACTACTAACCTGATACCATGCGTCTTGGCATAATCGGCCACATAATAAATTTGACTTGAATATGCGGGACCTATTATGATGTCGGATTTTTTCAGGTCTGGATTTGCAAGGACCGTACTCAGCTCCATTGCGGTTTTCCCTATGTCATAGGCATCGATGGTAATGTCCATTCCGTTGTTCACGAGGGAATCTGCCGCAATCAGGCATCCTCTGTAAAAGTCCACGAAATGGTTCATGTTATTGTCGCGGTTCAACGAGTCCAGGGAAAACGGCATCATTATTGCCACGCGCAAACTGTTCAGCCCGTGTTTGCCAATCTCGTCTGCTGCTTCCGTGAAAACTCCGGCAATATCGGTTTCATCGACTAAAAAGGGAGATTGAGGGTCGGGGACGCCGGTGGTGTCCGGGACTGTCGCTTCCGTTTGCCGTGCAAATTCCACGGCAGCCTTTTCCTGTTCGTTTTGCAGGCGGCGGCTTTCCAATGCGGTTTCCGTCCTGTCGCGATTTATTTTGCGGGGAACACGCAATACCATCCCTGCTTCCAGCTTCACGGCTTGGGGATTGAGTGCAAGAATGTCGTCCACGCTCACATCATAACGGTTGGAGATGCCGTAAAGCGTCTCTTTCGCTTTCACGCGATGCGTCTTGCCCGAATCTTCAATTTCGTAGTCCGGCAATTGGCTGTATCCATCTTCGGCTTCCTGAAACGTAAGCGATTTGTTGTCGTTGTTTACCGGAATTTTCAAGACTTGTCCCAATTTTATGCCCTCGGCTGTTTCGGGATTGTACCGGACTATTTCTTCACGGCTTATTTTGAAGCGTTTGCCAATGGAATAAAATCCTTCGCTTTTGTGTACTTTGTACAGATAATACTCCTTGCCGTTTTCGGTCGTTTTAGGATAACTTTCGGCCAAAGCCGGCGTGCCGGATGCGAGCAGCAGGCAAACGGATGCGATTGCAAATATGAGTTTCTTCATTTTATGTGTGGTTCATGCATAAAACACCAACTACAAAGATAGTGTTTTTTGGTGATTAGTGGATAGTTGCGCCACGTATTGTCAGCAATATGCTGATAGTGGCTTTTTGATTGGGCACGTCTGTGGTATCGATTGTAAAGATGTTGCGGAAATCACATCGTAGTGGGCGTAAAATGTCCATGCCGGGTCTCCTGCTGGGGGTGCTGAAAAACTATCGAAGATGATTTTACGGGGGGAGACAATGGCATGTGTACGGGCATGGTCATAACGGCGTGGCGGAAATGTCCATGCCGGATAATAAAAACAGCCGCCAAACGGCGGCTGTTTTCTTATCCCAAATAGCTTTTCAGCAGTTTGCTTTTGGCATTGGTGCGCAGGCGGCGGATGGCTTTTTCCTTGATTTGGCGTACCCTTTCGCGGGTAAGCCCGAATTTGTTGCCAATCTCTTCCAATGTCATTTCCTGGCAGCCGATGCCGAAGAAGCAGACGATGATTTTCTTTTCCCTTTCGTTGAGGGTATTCAGTGCGCGGTCGATTTCCTTTGACAGCGATTCGTTCATCAATGAACGGTCGGCCACTGGGGAGTCGTCGTTTACCAATACGTCGAGCAGGCTGTTGTCCTCTCCTTCCACAAAGGGAGCGTCAACGGATATGTGCCTGCCGGAAACTTTAAGCGTGTCCGCAATCTTGTCT
>JADIMR010000089.1 GCA_017694565.1 Candidatus Enterocola intestinipullorum
GCCATCTCCCTCACGTCGGCATCAGGATCGGAAAGGAGCTGTTTGGCTTCATTCAAATCCGCCAGCATTTTCTTGTACTTGCGGCACGCGCCGGTTATCTTCTCCAATTCGCGGTATTCCTTGTTCAGGCGCACGAATCTCTTCATGTCGGCTATGACATCGGGGTCGGTTATCAAAGTGGAAATTTCCTCGAATTTATGTTGCAAACCGTCGATTTTCTCCAAAAGCGAATTTTCGGCCATCTTTCCCTAATTAAAACAATTTGTTTGAGACATATAAGAACAAGCACACGAAAGCCAATGCCGGCAACAAATTCATGATTTTAAGCTGTTTTATTTTCAACAAGTTAAAGGCCAACCCCATTAACAAGACACCTCCTACCGCAGTAATCGCGTCCACGTACGGCTGCGGTATGTCGCTTGCGAAAAAATACACTATCAGCGAGATTCCTCCTTGGTACACCAACACGGGCAAGGCTGCAAAAACAACCCCCACGCCGAATGCCGGTGCAAGCAACAACGCGGAACACCCGTCCATAAGCGATTTGGTAAGAAGAAGATCGGAAGTACGTCCGAGACCTTCTTCAATCGCGCCGATAACGGACATCGATCCCATGCAAAACATCAACGTGGCTGTAATGAAGCCCTCGGTAAAACGCTCGTTGCCTATTTTCATGCGGGCTTTGATTTTGCCGCTCAAAGCAGCTGTGCGCTCCTCCAAACGCAATGCCTCGCCCGTCAATGCTCCAGCCACAAGACTTAGCACCACTATGAAGGGATTTGTCATCAGCAGTGCCATTTGTATGCCAAGTATCAGCGTGAACAGGCCTATGGCCTGGAAATAAACATTCACGAACCTGTCAGGCATGGATTTTTTAAGCAGCAAGCCGAAGCATCCGCCCATTATTACCGCTACGGTGTTTATTACTGTCCCCATTCAGAACGTTTTTGGCAACGAACCATACACCGTCATTCGCTAACGGACAACTTCAATTCGTCAAGTTGGGATTGGTCCAATGCGGCGGGTGCGTCCAACATCACATCCCTGCCGCTGTTGTTTTTCGGGAAAGCTATGCAATCGCGTATGCTGTCCAAACCCGCGAACAGGCTGACCCAACGATCCAGTCCGTAAGCCAATCCGCCGTGGGGCGGCGCGCCGTACTTGAACGCATTCATAAGGAAGCCGAACTGCTCTTGGGCCCGTTTCTCGGTAAAACCGAGAATTTTGAACATCTTGGCCTGCAAGCCCGCTTCGTGAATACGAATTGAGCCGCCACCGACCTCGACACCGTTTATTACCATATCGTAAGCGTCGGCACGCACGGCTGCCGGATTCGTATCGAGCATGGGAATATCTTCATCCTTGGGATGGGTGAACGGATGGTGCATCGCCATAAAACGTCCTTCTTCCTCGCTCCATTCGAACATCGGGAAATCAACGACCCACAAGCATGAGAACTTATTCTTGTCGCGCAAGCCGAGACGGTTACCCATTTCCAAACGCAACTCGCACATTTGCCTGCGGGTACGGCCGGCATCGTCTCCACTAAGTATCAATATCAAATCGCCGTCTTCCGCGCCGAATGCCGATTTTACCTGCTGCAATATTTCTTGCGTGTAATATTTGTCAATGCTCGACTTGACATTGCCGCCTGCTTCGACACGCGCCCAAACCAGACCTTTCGCCCCTATCTGCGGACGTTTGACAAATTCCGTCAATTGGTCGATTTGCTTGCGTGTGTACGCGCCGGCTCCTTTTGCACAAATACCGGCAATCAAATCCGCCGAGTCGAAAATTTCAAAACCGTGGCCTTTCAATATGCCGTCCAATTCGACAAAACGCATCCCGAAACGGGTATCGGGCTTGTCGCTACCGTAATATTTCATGGCATCAGCCCATGTCATGCGGGGGAAAGGCCCGGAAATCTCGATGCCGCGAATCTCCTTGAACAAATGTTTCGCCATGCCCTCGAATATGGCAAGTATGTCTTCCTGTCCGACATACGACATTTCGCAGTCAATCTGGGTAAACTCAGGCTGGCGGTCGGCACGCAAGTCCTCATCGCGGAAACATTTGACGATTTGGAAATACCTGTCGAACCCGCTGACCATCAACAACTGTTTCAGGGTTTGCGGCGATTGCGGCAAAGCGTAAAACTGTCCCGGATTCATACGGCTTGGAACGACAAAATCACGCGCACCCTCGGGAGTCGAGCCGATGAGCATCGGGGTTTCGACTTCCAAGAACCCGAGGTTGTCCAGATACCGGCGTACCTCCATCGTCATTTTATGACGGAGTTCCAAGTTTTTGCGTACCACAGTACGGCGCAAATCCAAATAACGGTACTTCATGCGCAAATCATCGCCGCCGTCGGTCTCGTCTTCTATCGTAAACGGAGGCACTTCGCTTTCATTCAGGACAGTAAGTTTTTTTACATCTATCTCTATTTCTCCCGTCGGTATATGCTTGTTCGGATTGCTGCGCTTCATGACCTTGCCCTCCGCCTGAACCACGTACTCCCTGCCGAGCTTATTGGCTTCGGCACACAAGGACGAATCCGAATCTTCGCTGAAAACCAATTGGGTGATTCCATAACGGTCGCGTAAATCCACAAAAGTCATTCCTCCCATTTTACGCACGCGCTGCACCCAGCCGGCAAGCACTACATCGCGTCCTTCATCGACCATGCGCAAATCCCCGCAAGTGTCGGTCCTGTATTTGGTTTGTGTCATAATCCTTTAATTTAAATCGGTTGCAAATGTAAGAATTTTTTACGGTCTTGCCCGCTACTTGTTTCGGGCGTTATTATCCTTCAATCGGGAAATCACCGCATCTATCACTTGGGGATAACATTCATATTCGAGGGCGTGGACTTTTGCCGCTATCGTGGCCGGAGTATCATTTTCGACAATGTCGCACGTTTTCTGGAAAATTATGCTCCCCTCGTCATACCGCTCGTTAAGATAATGGATTGTTATTCCCGATTGTTTCTCCTTGGCAGCGAAAACCGCTTCATGGACCTTGTCGCCATACATGCCTTTTCCCCCGTATTTGGGTAAAAGCGACGGATGGATGTTTACTATCCTGTTTTCGTATTCGTATACGATGGCATCGGGAATTTTCCTTAAAAAGCCTGCAAGAACCACAAAACCTATGCCGTTATCGCGCAATAACGACAAGACTGTCCCATCCTCCAACTGTTTACCGTCGAATACGACAGCCGGGACATTCAAATTCTCCGCCCTGTGCAAAACGTATGCTCCGGGATTGTTGCATAAAATCAAACTTACTTCCGCTGTACCGCTTGCCGCAAAATACTTGCATATATTCTCCGCATTCGATCCGTTGCCCGATGCGAAAACCGCTATTTTTATTTTATCCATATTCCAAACTAATCACAAACAATCACTCTCCAATCCACGATTTTCCTCGTGGATTTGTCGAAGTTCACGCCTATTTTTATGATTTGACGCGGGTCGGCGGCAAATGGAGCACCGTAATCCTTTTCCTCTATTTGTTTTACGGCTTCATCGACCGTGCCGCCTAATTTTATTTCTATTATGTAAATGTATTTATCCGTCCGTATAAGCAAATCAATCCGCCCGTCGCTCGTTTGGTATTCGGCCTGAACATCGATGCCCAACAGCTGCACGATAATGAACATCGCATATTGGAAATCCTTTTCGGCATCGCCTTGGATTTGATATGGAGTACGTGCAAACAATGCGGACAGCTGACGCATGAAATCTTCAGACTTGCCGTCTACCAAGCTCATGCGCAGCTTGTAAATCAAGGTGTTGGCTGCAACTCCTTGCATGGGGGCATAAAAGCCCAAAAGATAGTTGAAGAACCCTTTCTTTACTTCCAAATTGGGGAATTTCAGGTCGTAGAAATCGCCGTCGGCATTGTAATCTTTGATGGTCAGGTAGCCGCTTTGGAACAGCAGCGGCACGGGGTTGGCGAATATCGAATCAGGATTGGCCATCAGGGTCGAGTCCACTTGCTGGTCGGCAATGGAAGTGAGGTCGAACGGGGTCTGTTTGATTACTTTCACCAAAAACGATGGCGTTCCTGTGGCGAACCAATAATCGTTTAATTTTTTTGAATACAACGCATTCAAAAGGCTGAAGGGATTATATATTCCGTCCACTGCATCTTCACAGAACCGGTAGCCGTCGTATTGCGCTTTCAAGCGGGCATAGCATTCGTCCTTCGAAACTTTAAGTTTGTCGGCAAACACATATATTTCTTCATCGAAATATTGGTGCAGTTCCGTTTCGCTTATGCCGCAGATGTCGTTGTATTGCTCGAACAATGAAATGTCCATCAGGTTGTTAAGACCGCTGAACACGCTGAGATGCCCGATCTTGCTCACACCCGTGAGGAAGCCCATACGGATGATGGCATCGTTGCTTTTCATCACGCCATAAACGCTTTGCAAGGCAGAGCGGCAATAATCCAACAGTCCCGGATTATCTATGTTGTCCATTATCGGCTTGTCGTATTCGTCAATAAGGATTACTACTGGCTTGCCGGTAGACTTATATGCGGAAAGAAGCAAATCCCCGAAGCGGAAAGTGGGGTCGGAGTTTTCTTCGGTTTTCAAGCCCAAACGCTGTTCCGCCGCATACATTATCCTGTCCATGCTTTCGTTGAACTGTGCCTGCGAGGAAAACTTCTGCCCGCTCAAATCCAAGCGAATCACGGGGAAAGTTTCCCAGTCCTGCTCCAACTTCTCTATCGCAAGGCCTTTGAAAAGCTCTTTCCTTCCCGAAAAATACGCATCCAAAGTGCTTACTAAAAGGCTCTTGCCAAACCTGCGGGGGCGGCTGAGGAAATAGTACTTGCCGCTATGTGCCAAGTTGTAGACATGTTCGGTTTTGTCCACGTATACATAACCTTGCGTTATGATTTCCGAAAATGTCTGTATGCCGATGGGGTATTTCATGAGCGTTACCTTTCAAATTGCATTTCAAAGATAACGCTCATAATTGAGATTTAAAAATCCTTGCGGCGTTGGCTTGTCCGTTCGTCGGGATTTATTCAACCTGCGGTCTTATCAACTCGTGCAATCCCATAAAAACAGAAAATCCAACCTTGCGGTTGGATTTTCCGTAGCGATATTATGCCTGAAACATCAATAACGTGTTTTATATCCGTCGTTCTGCTTCCAATTGCCACCAGAGTTTTGCAAATACAACGCCGGAATCGGGAACCAATTGTAGTAAGAAGGCTTAACTTCTTTTCCTGACCAAGTTCCTTCGGCATATTGACCATAACGAATCAGGTCGCGACGACGGAGCAACTCCCATGCAAACTCCCTGCCTCTTTCGTCGAGAATATTATCCAACGAAGGAGCTGTGTAAACCGTGGGGTCGTAAGCATTTGCACGAGTACCTATGGTTTGGAAATCGGCATTAGCCACAACCTCTTGCAATGCAGCATCGTCCCCTGCACGCAAGGCAGCCTCCGCTTTGTTGAAGAGGATTTCAGCATAACGCATTATGACAAAATCGTTTTCACCGTATTGACGAGTTCCACCGGAAACGTTGGTATTTTTCTCAATCTCATATTTGAAGAAGCGTGCTCCGGCATTGGGACCGGTAGTAAGAACCGATGCTGTTTCATCGAACTCCGCATCAGCTGTGATAACGTTCTCGATATTGTTTTTATCCGTCATCTTGTATATCGTACCGGCCAAATCGGGATTTGAATAATCATCGGGATAATAGACCGGACCTACGAACCATACCCTTTTGTTGGCTTCAACGGAGAAGTCTATCTTAGTACCGCCTTCTTCCCTTGTTCCAAGGCATACGCCCCTTACATCATCAGACTGACGCTCAGGATTAAGGGCATCCGCACCGAACAATTTTTCGAGATATGAAGGTCTTGCACATAAGCCGTTCCATGGAGCCTCTATCAAATTGTAGGCAAACTCATGACCGTATGACATGGTAAGCAATGAAAGCCTGTTTTTATTCATCTCGGCACCTGCCACCTCCGATTTGTCGAAATTATTCCGCGCATCGTTGACTATCACGAAAATGTTTTCTTTCGAACCCTCATTATATAACAAGAAGTTATTGAAGAAAGAGGATTCGACGGTATAGGATTGTGAATCGATAACTTTATCACAATATTCTATACATTTCGTGTAGAAGTCGTTGGCAGAGGATATGCCCAAATCAGCCACAAGCGTTTTTCCCATCGAAGTAGCTTCGGATGTTACGGTTGCAGGATTTACGCCGAAACTCTCTGCATTGAGCATCAAGCGCGACAACAAACCGTAGCCGAAACCTTGCGATGCCCTGCCATAAAATTGAGCCCTATTGTCATTGTTGATGGTAGGCATTGCTTCAATATTTTCCAACAAGTCACTTACGATATTAATCCAAGTGGTTTGCGGTTCGGGCAAGGGGTTGTTCGTTACGGATTGACCGAAATTGCTTGCATAGGGAATTCTTCCGAAAGCATCGAACAATACATAGTAATAATAACTACGTACTATTATAACCTCGCTAACGGCAGCGGCATATACTTCCTCATCAATATATTCGATATTGTCCGAAAGGTCAGCCAGAATATTGTTACACTGTACGGCACCTTGTTGCGCATATTTCCATACTTTTTCAAAAGAAACGACATCTTCGTCCCAAGTCATTGTATTGAAATCGCTCCAATAACCGTTATCATTCCAGTCGTTACCGGGATTTCGAACAGGCAACATTGCCTCATCGGAAGACAACGAACTTATACCGAAATAGCACCAGTGATCCTGCAACCATTTCAAATCTGCATAAATCTGACCGACTTCCCTATATACGTTATCGGGATTACTCAGGAGTTCGGATGCAGTTGGTTGTCCGAAAGTTTCCTCTTCGAGCATGTCCTTGCAAGAAGTGAAACTCAGGGCTACTACAAGACCAATTATATAATAAACTTTCTTTCTCATATTGCCAGCATCTTAGAATTTAACATTTACGCCAAGTAAGAATGTACGCACAGTGGGATAGAAGCTGCAATCATCAATACCGGGAGACCATACTCCCGTGTAATCCACTTCGGGATCCATTCCAGAATATGACGTGATTGTGAACACATTCTGTACGGTTGCATAAATTCGCAGATTTTGCACATACTTGTTCGGTTTCAAAGGTATGGTAAAACCTAAAGTGATATTATCCAATTTCAGGTAAGACCCGTCTTCGAGATAATAGTCCGAGAAATCCTTCTGACGATATACTCCATTGCCATCGGCGAAGTTCTCAACCTCTTGTTTGAACACGGCCGTAGAGGTATTGCCGCTTTGTGGTGAATAAGCCCAACGGGACAAGTTCAACACGTCGTTGCCGTACACACCGCGGAAGAACAAGGTCAAATCTATCCATCTCCAACGAATTACGTTGTTCCAGCCATACGAGAACAAAGGCTGTGCATGACCGATGATTTGCTCGTCGGGGTTGCCGTCGCCGTCGTTATCCTCGTAAATAAGGTTTCCGCGATTGTCTATACCGTTATTGCCACGGCTGTGGTCGACTTTGTAACCATAGAATGTACCTACGGATTGTCCTTCGACGATTTTTTGGGTTTTAACATTCACAAGACCGTTTTCCCAAACATTACCTGTCAACATTTCGGAATAGTACAGGTTGTTGTCGGGATCCGAAAGGTTGGTAATCTTGTTGTCGTTGAATGCCATGGTAACGGTCGTGGTCCAATTCCAGTCTTTGGTTTTGACGGGTACGCCGGTAAGCGCGAATTCCACACCTTTCGACTCCATTTCTCCCGCGTTGGCAAGAAGCTTGTCATACAGGATGTTTATTCCGGATGGTGTTACGTCGCCGACGTTCACGTCATATTCCCAAAGCAAATCCTTGGTTTGGCGGAGATACAAATCCACGCTACCATACAAGCGGTTATCCAAGAATGCAAAGTCGATACCGAGGTTGTATTCGTATTTCTTTTCCCATTGCAGATACGGGTTGGCATTTGAAGCTGCCTTATATGTCGTTACAAATTCGCCATTGTACCAGAAGTTACCTCCGGTAGTCATCAATTTCATTGACTGCAAGCTGCTTGCAAGGTTGTTACCCGTGATACCGAAACCGAAACGGATTTTCAGGTCGTCCACGCCGCGCACATCCTTCAAGAAATCCTCACCGCTAATACGCCAACCGGCACTTGCTGCGGGGAACCATCCCCACTTGTTGTTCTCACCGAAACGGGAAGAACCTTCATAACGTATGGAGGCCGACAAAAGGTATTTCTCCAAATAGTTATAGTTTGCGCGGGCGAATGTAGATGCCAATGCGTATGAATTCCTATACGAAGACATCGACATGCTTACGTTTTCAGGCGCACCGGCTCCCATGTTATAATATTTATAAGAATTTACAGGGAATCCGGCATTGGCAATGTCGCTGCCGTCATACAAGAAATACTGGTAACTGAAACCGGCGACTACTGCCAAATTATGACCGTTCCACGATCCGGAATAGTCGATTGTGGCTTCGTACAACTGGTTCATGTTCCTTGACGTTCCGCGTCCAGCCTTACCTGCATCAGTACCGGAGCTGTAGTTTTGATCGTTATACCAATATGTATAATTGTCGCCCTCCTCGAAAGCGGCGAAACCGCTGACCTTCAAACCGGGCACAGGCTTGATATTGACCGTAGCCTTGACTGCTCCACGGAAGAAGTTGCCGTCACCGTAAGACTCCTTCAAATTCATTGCCTCGATCGTATTGCTTTGATCAGTAGCGGTAGGTTGGAAATATCCGGAAGGATCGGTGGCATCGTACACGGGATAAGTCGGGTTCAATATTGAAGCTTGTTTGAAATCGCCGCAGTTAAAGTCGTTCCTGTAATGCATATAGGAGAAGTCGTACTGCAAATCCAACCAACCTTGCAAGGCTTTCTGGTTGGCCGCCAATTTTGCTATGATTTCCTGCCTGTTCGAATTATATGCAATACCTTGGGCGTTCTTGAAGTTTACAGATCCGCGATAGCTGAAATTCTTGGTAGCACCGGACAATGCGACATTGTGGTTATGCGTAAACGCGGCATCGCGCATCATCAAATCCATCCAGTTGGTATTATATGTATTACCTTGGGGATCCGTGTATATATTCGGTTTTACCGCGCCGTTAGACATAGCCTCCAAATTACGGAATTCCGCAGGATCGTTAGTCAGACCCGTGCTGCTGGCATTCGTAGCCGTCGAGAAATAACCCGAATATTCGACATTTGCCACACCGCATTCCACTTGGCCGGGATCGCCGCCGCGCTTGGTGGTAATCAAGATAACGCCGTTAGTACCGCGAGTACCATAGATAGCGGCCGAAGAACCGTCCTTCAACACGTCCATTGATTCAATATCGTCAGGAGCTATGTTGTCGATGTTGTCTACCGGAATACCGTCCACTATGTACAAAGGAGATGTTCCTGCGCCCTTGTCCAAGGTCGAGAAACCACGGATTTGTACGGCGTATCCGGTACTTGTGGGATCGCTGCCCGAACGGACGATGTTCAAACCTGCGACCTTACCTTGCAAAAGGCCCATAGGGCTTTCTTTCGAACCTTGGTTGAAGTCGTCGGATTTCACACTCGCCACGGAAGATGTAATTTCTTTTGCTTTTTGCGAACCGTAACCCACTGCCACCACTTCGTCAAGATGCTGGGATGCCTCCCGCAAGATGACGGCCAAATGGGTTTTGTTTGCAACGCTGACCGTGTTTGATTCGTAACCAGTGTACGAAATCACCAATTTTGCATCGCTGGGGACATCAATGGTGAAATTACCGTCGAAATCGGTAATCGTACCAACTGATGAATCGTCCAAGAGGGTGATGTACGCACCGATAATCGGTTCGTCGAACTCATCAACCACGTTACCCGTTACGGTTTTCGTTTGGGCGAAAGCCGACAAAAACGGGAAAATGGACAGAATAGCGAGCAAGAAAAGTTTCTGTGCCGGTTTATTCATGCATTTAGTTTTTAAGGTTAATAAAATAGGTTTAAAAAAATATTCGTCCCGTTGATATGATAATTTTAAGGCAAGACACCTCTCAATTAAAATCTTGACACGCGAAAAGCCGCAAAAAACTTCCCCAAAAAGCTTGTCTGCGGATATTCCAAGGCACTTCCTTGAAAACATACCCCCAAAATTAACCTGCAAAGGTGATTTTCGCAAATATTTCAAGCCTTTGTTTTAAAAATTCAATTAAAAAAATCCTCTAATGTTAAAACCGCAGACCGCACACGATTGCGATTGGTGCCGGTGCCGCAGTGGTGTAGTAGCGGCCAACGCTGCAATGGGCAGAAGATAGCGGGCTGTTGCTGTTTGCGCCGCAGTGGATAGTGATTAGTGATTAGTGGGTAGTGGGTAGTTGCGGTTAAAACTGTAAAAATCTTCAACGCAATTGAATGAATTTACGTAAATTCATTCAACGTAACTGAAGATTTTTACAAAAACACTTCGGAAATCAAGTGTAAAACCGTATTTTTGCATACGATACCTAAGATAAAACGGAACAGATGGAATCAATACGGCGCATATTGCAAAAGGAAATCGAAAAACGCATACGCAAGCAAAAAGTAATGTTATTGTTCGGTGCGCGGCGCGTTGGCAAAACCGTACTCTTAAAAAAGGTAATCAACGATTTTACCGGCAAAAAATTGTTGCTCAACGGAGAGAGCATGGACACATCTCGCATGTTATCCGAACGCACATCGGAAAATTACCGCAGATTGTTTTCCGATGTGGATTTGCTCGCCATTGACGAAGCGCAACACATTCCGGACATAGGACAGTCCTTGAAGTTCATGGTGGACGAACTTCCAAATATCGCCATAATAACAACAGGATCTTCGGCATTCGATTTGCAAAACCGTGCCGGCGAGCCTTTGGTAGGCCGAAGCACCCGCTTTTTCCTGCCTCCGTTGTCGATGGAAGAATTAATGGCGGGCGAAACGGCATACGAAACCATCACAGAAACCGCCCACAGGATTGTTTACGGTTTCTATCCCGAACTTTTCAGCCTTGAAAACGATGATGAAAGACAAGAATATCTGCGGGACGTTGTCGATTCATACCTTTTACGGGACATTCTCGCTATTGACGGCGTGAAACACTCCCAGAAACTGTACAATCTGCTCCGCCTGATAGCATGGCAAACAGGAAGCGAAGTATCGATGGATGAACTTGGCAAACAATTGGGATTAAGCCGCAACACCGTGGAAAGGTACATGGATTTGTTAGAGAAAGTTTTTGTAATTTTCCGCTTGGGCGGATATTCAAAGAATTTGCGGAAAGAGGTATCGAAATCTTCGAAATGGTATTATTATGATACCGGAATCAGAAATGCGATACTGCAAGATTTCCGTCCGCTTGACGGGCGTCCTGAAAGCGAAAAAGGTGCGTTATGGGAGAATTTCATCATCAGCGAACGCCAAAAGCTCAAACACAATCACAGGCTCGGCACTAATTTCTATTTTTGGCGTACATACGACAGGCAGGAAATAGATTTGATTGAGGAAACAGGACCGGAGCTCGCTGCATACGAAATAAAAGCGGGTAACAAACCCCCTAAAGCACCGAAATCATTCATTGAAGCCTACCCTGATGCCTCATTCGACACCATAAACAGGAACAATTATTTGGACTATGTCAAGGTTAGTGGTTAGAGGCGGCTTGTGCCGCAGTGGATAGTGATTAGTGATTAGTGGTTAGTGGTTAGTTCATCGGGGGGTTCACTCAATAGTATGACATAACCTGCTTCGCAGGTCATTGTCATTTAATTAAACGGCTGCGCTCCGGCGGTGCCAACTGAAACCTGTAACCTGAACCTTAAATAATGGATAAATACAGAGACATACTGGAAAAATACTGGGGGTACGACGATTTCCGTCCCGTACAGGGGGAAATAATAGCTTCGATAGGTGCGGGCAAGGACACACTGGGACTTATGCCTACGGGCGGCGGCAAATCCCTTACGTTCCAAGTCCCGACTTTGGCGCAAGACGGACTATGCTTGGTAATCAGCCCGCTTATCGCCTTGATGAAAGACCAGACCGACAACCTGCGCGGGCGGGGAATCAAGGCCGCCGCCGTGTATTCGGGCATGGACAAAAGCGAGATGGAACGCAATTTGGACAATTGCATTTTCGGGGATTACAAATTCCTGTACGTTTCGCCGGAAAGATTGCAGACCCGCATGTTCATTGAAAAACTGCGCCTCATGAAAGTTTGTCTGATAGCCGTGGACGAGGCGCATTGCATATCGCAATGGGGTTACGACTTCCGTCCCCCGTATTTGGAAATAGCAAAAATACGCGGGACGATGCCAGGTGTTCCCGTGCTTGCCCTTACCGCTACCGCCACGCCCGAAGTCGCGAAAGACATACAGGAAAAGTTGTGCTTTGCCGAACCGAATGTAATATGCAAAAGTTTCGCGCGCGACAATCTTTCATACGTGGTACGGAAATGCGAGGACAAGACCGCAGCAATCCTGAAAATTTTGCAAGGAGTGCCGGGTTCTTCCATCATCTACGTGCGAAACCGCAAGCACACCACCGAAACCGCGAAAGAATTGGCAAAGCACGGGATAAAGGCCTGCTACTACCACGCGGGACTTGACAAAGCCGAAAAAGAACGCCGCCAGCAATTATGGAAAGACGGCACGTACAGGGTAATTGCCGCCACCAACGCATTCGGCATGGGCATAGACAAGGCGGACGTGCGGAGCGTGATCCATATCGACCTGCCCGACAGCCCGGAAGCATATTTCCAGGAAGCAGGACGCGCAGGCAGGGACGGCAAACGGGCATACGCCGTGCTATTGTACGACAACCGCGACATTTCAAAGCTGAAACAACGGATAGGAACGGCTTTCCCTCCGAAAGAATACATAAAAGGGACATACGCCCGCCTCGGGGATTTTTTCGGAATTGCGGAATATGCGGCAGAAGACAAAAGTTTCAATTTCGACCTCGGCAAGTTCTGCTCGGTTTACAAACTTCCGATAAACGAAACATCCAACGCTTTGAAAATCCTCGACCTTGCAGGATATATAGAATATGCGGAAGATGACGAGCGCCCCGCGATGATAATGATAAACGTGCAGAAAGATTTCCTATACGACATGAAAACGGACGCGGCAAGCGACATGGTGGTAAACAACATGTTGCGGATGTACCCCGGCCTTTTTTCGCAACTCACGATGATAAACGAAAACAAACTTGCGGAAAAATCCTCCATGGACACGGACTGCCTGCACGGTATTTTAATAAATTTGGCAAGGCGAGGCATAATCAAATACGTTCCCGCCTATCATGGCGCGAAGATTTATTACACGACCGGCAGGCAGCCGCTCCAATACGTGCAAATAAGCAAGGACGTATACGAAACGCGGCGCAAACGTTACGAATCGCGGATTGAAGCGATGCTGGAATACGTAACCGACGAAAATACATGCCGCAGCGTAATGCTGCTGGATTATTTCGGACAAAAGGCGGAAAATAATTGCGGGATTTGCGACGTATGCCTTAAAGACAAACGCGCAAGCAAGGAAACGGAAAGCACCATCCTGCAAGCAATACCCCCGGACGGCATAAAGGTGGAAGAACTGGCCGCACTTTGCAAAACGGGAGAGGAAAAATTTTTCGCGATTTTGCGGCACCATATAGACAACGGCAATTTGTCATTGCTGGATGGAATTGTCAAACTTAACGCAACGCGGAAAGGTTGATGTTAGTGATTAGTGGTTAGTAGCGGCTAACGCCGCAGTGGTTAGCAGTGGTTAGTGGTTAGTGAATAGTGGATAGTGATTAGTGGATAGAGGCGGCTTGCGCCGCAGTGGATAGTGGTTAGTGATTAGTGGTTAGTGGTTAGTAGCAGTGGGCACCTCGTAGTGAAAGCACAATGTTCAAGGAAGGTCGCCCCCTTTGGGGGCTGAAAATTCGTGCAAACGAGGGCAGAGGACAAACTTGTTTGGACTATGCCAAGTGCAGCCGGATTTGGAGAAACTCAGAAAATTGCATAGCAATTTTCTTCGGGGAATAAGACAAGGAATTATGGATTTCAAACTCAAAATATTAGGATGCGGCTCCGCGATACCGGCATTCGGCAGGTATTCGAGCGCGCAGGTTTTATCCACACACGGGAAAAATTTCCTGATAGACTGTGCGGATGCCACGCAATTCCGCCTGAAAGCGTTGAAGGTGAACACTTCGAGATTGCAGCACATATTCATCTCGCATTTGCACGGGGACCACTGTTTCGGCCTGATTTCGGTTATTTCCACTTTCTCGCTGGCACATCGGAATTCCGACCTTTACATCCATGCGCAACCCGATTTGCAAAAAATACTGCAACCCCAAATAGACTATTTTTGCAGGGACATGGAGTTCAAGGTGGTTTTTGAAAATTTCGATCCTTTGAAAAACGCACGGATTTATGAAGACCGCAGCCTTACAGTGGAAACGATACCTCTCTCCCACGGAGTCCCTTGCTGCGGATTCATGTTCAGGGAAAAGGAAAAAGCCCCGCATTTGGACAAATCGAAATTGGAATTTTACAATGTCGGGGTAGAGCAGATGAAGACGCTCAAAGAAGGCGGCGACCTGCGATGCCCCGACGGGACAATAATACCAAATGGCGAATTCATGCGTCCTCCTACGCCTGCGAAATCATTCGCATATTGCGCCGACACGATGTACCGGGAAAGCATCTGCCCCATAATACAAGGTGCCGACTGCCTGTTCCACGAAGCCACGTTCAGCGAAAACCAGCGCGACCGCGCAAGAGCCACCAAACATTCCACGGCGAAAGACGCCGCCTTGATTGCAAAAAAGGCAGGGGTAAAGAAATTGCTCATCGGACACTTTTCCGCCCGCTACGAATTTTTGGAACCTTTGTTGGAAGAAGCCCGCTCGATTTTCCCGGATACTTGCCTTGCCACCGACGGCAAAAGTTTCGAATGGTAAAAAAGTATAAAAAAGGACAGTCCAGGCTATCTTATCCGAAAGAAAAAGCAGGCGGAGCGACAAGAACCATAAAAGAATGTTTGGGAAATAGAAATATTTAAAACAGCGTCTTGATAAAGGCGGCTTTTTTTCGTAAATCTGTATAAGGAATATACCTCTTTGAAATCAAGAGAG
>JADIMR010000090.1 GCA_017694565.1 Candidatus Enterocola intestinipullorum
GGCCTATGTCATCGACAATTTGCAAACCCATGAGGTTCGAGCCGAAGGTTATTTCCGAGGTTTCGTGTCCGTTTTGCCATAAAAGGTATTGCAGGAAGCATGCATCAAGCATTATGTCCCGGTGGTTGGAAATAAAAAGGTATCGTTTGTCCTTGTCCAAATTGTCAAACCCGTCGCATGTCAATCCGTCAGTGGTCGTATTTAAAATACGTTCGTTCACCCTCCGCATGGTTTCCACTTGAAAATCGCGTATGTCCGTGAATTCATACAATATGTCTTTTACCTCTTCCGCGTTTTTCTCCGGATATACCCATTTGGCTATCAATGGAAAATGTACGTCGTTGCATATCCTGCGCATGACGGCTGGTATTTCATCGTCTCGGAAAGGCCGCATCGGTTCGAAGTCGGTAACGTCAAAATTCATCTGCAATATATTATTAAACGGCAATAGTAAAATTAAGCAATTATGGCAGTATAGGCAAAGAAAAGTCAAACAATCTCATGCTTTGCCATTCAAATCGACGATGTCGATACAGTCTGAGGGGATATCCCGTGGAGAGGACAAGCTTATGAAGTTGACCGGGCGGCAAGCGCAATTTTCAGCAAGCAGACGTTTGTCCCCGTCTTGTTCGCAAGCGAACACTTTACGGTCTTTGTGCGACAAGGCGTATGCCAACGCGAATTCCCCATAGCCGGAATTCAAGAATGCCACGCTCTTGCTTCCGGTCGGGATGTCGCGGCAGAGGGCGTCGTACAAGTTGAATTTCGACAGGCAGCGGCGGCAATCGGTTTCGGCTTCGCGTCCTTTGTAAAGATAGGAATATCCCACTAATGGCTTGAAATACGAGCAATCCTCTTTTGTCTTGCAATATTCCGCATACGATAAACAGTAACGCCGATGGAATTCTTTTGTGATTTGTTTGACGTCCTTGTCTGCGAAGCTGTGGTGCGGGATGCGTGGGCATACCTGCATGGAAATCTTTCCTTCCCTTAACATGAAGTCAGTTTTGGGAAGTACGTCGAATGCTCCGTGCAGCATCACAGGAACGATATCCAAACGGAGTTTTTGTGCCAAATAAAACGCGCCCTGATGAAAACGCCCCATGTTGCCGTCGGCGGTCCGTGTGCCTTCGGGAAAGACGACAATGGAATAGCCTCGCGAAACCAAACCGGCAAGCCTTTTTTCGTTGGTCTCGATGCCGTCCGATACGGGATAGAATTCCGCATTGTGGATTATGTGCGAATACAGCGGGTTTCTCCATACCCAGTCGTTGGTGAGAATCACTATTTTGGGATGCAGTGACAAGAGGCACATGAGGTCGAGGTGCGACTGGTGGTTGCATACGATCATGGCGGCAGAAGAGAAATCTTCACCCGTGCGGTTTTCATATTCGAAAGCAACTCCGGGAACACGTTTTATCACGAATCCCGAAAATGCGTGTATCAACTTGTGCAGCCGCAGACGTTTTTTCTCGGTACTCCTGCATAACGTGAACTCAAAGAACGTGTATACCCTCGTTAGCAGGGAGCATACAAGGAAAAACAGTAGGGCGGCAAGCGAATAAGCGATGCGTTTCAACGTGACGGGTACGGCTTTCGGTTTGCCTTTTTCGAGTGTCAGGAAATCGAAAACCAAAGGAGGCAGGTAAAAGGCCATGAACAGTACCACGACCATGCCCAATGTGGCTACTACTCCCAAAGAATACATAGCCGGATGTTTGGCAAGAAGAAGCATTCCCATTCCTGCCAACATTATGGCAGCCGACAATACGATACTGCTTTTGTAAGAGTCCAGGACTTTAGACCCGTATGCGTTGCGGTGCATCAATCCTTCGGTAATGAATATCGTGTAGTCGTCGCCTTGACCGAAAATAAATGTCGCGAGAATAATATTCACGATATTGAAACGTATGTCGAAAATATGCATTACTCCTGTTATCCATATCCACGATACGGCAAGAGGCAGGAACGAGATCAGGCTTATTTCGAGTCTGCCGAAACTGAGGCATAAGAAGATGAATACCACCGCTGCGCAGACATATCCTATGTAATCCAGCTCGGACGCAAGATTGTCTGCCAAACGGCTGCTTATGTCGTAAGTGTCGAAAACGAATCCCGCATCGCTGATTTCCGGACGCAAATCTGTCTTGAACCTGTCTGCGACCGTGTCCGGAACCATTATGTTGTTTATCACCATGCAGTTGCCGTCTTGCAAAATATAATGTCCGCCGGAAATTGAATCGACAAGGGCGAAAAATGAGGCATCCCTGCATTCGTAATTTTGTGTGAACAAGTCAAGGAAAGGAGAGAACAACCTTGGGTTCAATCCTTCGGCTTCGCAGGCATGTTCAAACTCGCCTGTCAAGGAAGCGTGGCGGTTCTTGAAGCCGTTCCATGCTTGCAAGCGGTCAGCTTGCTCACGTTTGGAAATGACAAAGTCGCTTACGCCGTTTATTCGCATTGCCTCGTCGCCGGTTATCCCTTTTATGTCGTCTAAGATTTTTTCGTTGTTTTGCAATGCCTTTTCCATGTCCGGACCTTCCGCAACCACATACAGCCGGCGTTTGTCATGGCTTTCCTGCCGTAAGCCGGACAGTATTTCCAATGCCCTTTTTTGGCCATCTTCCATATAATTTATACGATTCATGTCCGGGCTGAACAAGTCTCCGTCCCCGGTCAGCGCGAATATGGTTGTCATAACGGCAATGATGACAAACAGTATGGTTTTTGCAATGCCGGTTTCCGGACTAAGTAAAGCGCCGAGCCTGTTTATCCAATTTTCCACCTTGTGTGCCGTTTTGTCCCGGCGCGGCAGCGTGCAGAATTGCGGCAGGAAAACGACGACGAAAAGCATCGTCCCTACTAACGAGACTGACGCGAACAGGCCGAGGTCGCGCAAGGCTGCCGCATTCAGTACCACAAGACATAAAAACGCCGCGACAGTGGTAATGTTGCCGACAAGCAGGGGCGCGGCTATTTCTTTCAATGCCGTGCGCTTGTCGGACGAGTGTTTCAGATGGTCCAGGTAATGCAAGGGGTAATTCACGGCGATTCCGAGTATGACCGATCCCAAACCTAAAACTATTACTGACATGCCGCCCTTGACCAAGGCAAGTACCGACATGGCGCAAAGGAAGCCGGAAATACATGCTATGGCTGTCCAAAAAAGATACGACGGTTTACGCAAAGCATAAATCAAAAGGCCGAGGATTATTATCGCCGACAAGGAGAACGCAAGTACGCTGTCTGATTTTATCCGGTTCGCGTTACTTACGGAAATAACCGGTGTGCCGCTTGCGAAAACTTCCGTGCCGGGATTGTCTTCCATCACTTGGGCACAGCAGCGTCCGCACAATTCATACAATGAGTGGTTGTTCGCTGTTTCGCTGCCTGAAAACGGGGTAGTTATGAAAATAAAGCCGTATTGTCCGCTCGTGTCGAACACGTATCCGTCAACGGTCTTGAATTTTTCGCCTACTTGCAGGTTGTGCAGGCGTTGCAATACCGGTCCGGACAGTAGCAGCGGGTCGCTGCGCAAGTATGAGACCGTGAATGCTGCTGACGGCTTGCGCAATGCCTCCTTTATGTATGCTGCTCGTTTTTGTACGTATTCTTTGTCGGATAACAACGAGTCGATTCTTGCATAATCTTCATCGGTGAGGAAATAAGGGTAATTGGACGAAATGAATGCCGTAAGTTCACGTATTTGTTTCATGTCGCTTTTTGCCCGCAGTTTGAACGTCCTGGCGGTGTCGGCCTCTGACCACAGCCGGGTGAATTGCTCCATGGCGGCAGACAACCTTTGTTCGCTTGCGCTGTCGGGAGCGGCGAAAACCACTACTGCTTCGCTTTGCCCGCCTGCAAGTCCGAATACGGCGGAGTATTTGGCATTGGTTTCGTTCTGCGGCAGAAAATCAGCGATGTCTTCGTTGAAACGCAGCATTGACAAGGGCAGGGCGGCCGATATTACGATAGCCGCAAACAAGATTTTGCAAAAAGTCTTGTGTGAGGCTAAATAATCGTATATGTGAAGGATTGCCTTGTTCATTTCATCTTGCGACCAACAGGCATCCTCCCATTATCAACAGGACCCCCAACCAACGGGAGGCCGATACGGTTTCGTTGAAAAAAACTATTGCGGCGAACATCCCGAATACATAGCTCAGGCTTATCATGGGATATGCCATGCTGAAAGGAAAATGTTTCAGGATGTACATCCACAACAGCGATCCGGCGGCATAACACAAACCACATGCGGCGAATTGCCAATTGGTCAGCAGTCCCGACCAGAAATCCCTGCTCCATGCGAAGCTTCCGGTTTTCATAAGGGCGAATTTCAGGAAAACCTGGCCTCCGCATAGCAACAGGCATTGGGTTATTGACAATATGATCAGTTTTATCATGGGCGCAGTCTCAATCTTCGTTCCAAAATTCATAATAGTTGAACCATTGGCAAGGATATTGCCTTACGATATTTTCCAGTTCGCTTGCGAAAATCCTGGCAGCTTCGTATGCGGACGTATTTTCGCCGGAAACGGTCTTGCAAGTTTCCGATATGTCTTTTATGTAAATGCGGTAAGCATCGTGTCTTTCTTTCATTACGAACAAGGCCATCATCGGGATTCCGCGCCGTGCCGCAATGGTGAAAGGTCCGGCAGGAAATCCTGCTTCGGAGCCGAAGAAGCTGCATTGGAATTTCTTGGTTTTGCCTACGGCCCTGTCCGCATGTATGCTGACCATGTCGCCTTTTTCCAAAGCATTGTTTATGGCGAAAAGGTGGGACATGTCTTCTTTTACCGGAATCAGGTTCATGTTGTGTCCCGACAATATATTCTTGCGGTTTTGCATCATCGTTTCTGTCTCGCCTGCGAATACGACGGCATTGATGCTTTTTTTGTCGGAGACAAGACTGTATCCCGACAATTCGTAATTGCCGACATGCGAGCCGAGCAGCATCACTCCTTTTTCCTGAATGGCGTATTTGTCGAATATTTCCTGTCCTTCCACGGATATGGAAAACTTGCGCCCTGCGAATGCGGCGAACCGGTCCAATATTACTTGACCGAAACGGAAATGGTTTTTGTATACGCAGATGAAACTCTTTATCCTTCCGTATTTCATGCGGCAGCGGAAAAAGTGCCATTGGGACATGTATCCCTTATGGGAAAATACCATGTAGAAAGGCACGACGAATGCCATTATGCCATATAGGACACGCGGGTCGATACGGCGCATCATGGTTACTAACGAGCGTTGCATCCACGAAGTCCCTCCTGTTTTGCCGCTCCATTGCCTCTTTTTTTCCTTTTGTGCCATGTTCCCGTTGTTTGTCCACGCTCCGTTTACCATCCGGGCGATTGCAACATTTTTCCTATTTTGGCTATTTCCTCGTAAAAAGGAGCGTCTTCAACCCGTACGGGGATTATCGCCCTTACTTTGTCGTATGCGGCACGTGTGGCGGGAGCTAATTTGTCATTGATGCCGAGGCAGTCTGTCGCCTGGGCAAGCGTAAGGAACAATACGGACATTACCTGCCATGAGTTTTCTATTACTTTCTTGCAGATAAGTGCGGAATTTGTCCCCATCGATACGATGTCCTGGTTGTCGTTGTTGTTCGGTATGCTGTGGACATAGTTGGGGAACGACAAAGTCTGGCATTCGGCAGTGGTCGAGGTCGCGGTGAACTGGCAGGCCTGCATACCGTAATTCAGACCGAGCGTACCCATATTCACAAACGGGGGCAATATCCCGTTCACTTTGTCGTTGACAAGATAGTTTAGCTGTCTTTCGGCAGTCATGGCGAGTTTCGTCAAGGCAATTTTCAATTTGTCTTGTTCAAATGAAATGTAATCGCCGTGGAAATTGCCGCCGTGATACACGTTGCGTGTTACGGGGTCTACTATGGGATTGTCGCAGGCCGAGTTAAGCTCGTTTTCCAGTATTTCGCGGCAATTATCGGCTGCATCCATTATCGGCCCGAGAATTTGCGGAGTGCATCGCAGGGAGTAAAACGCCTGCACTTTGTGTTCGAAATTGCTTTGCTGCTTGTGTCCGCTGTCGTATAGTTCGTGTTCTCGTTTTTTCAGGCATTTGCTACCGCTTGCCGTTTCACGCATCTTGGCGGCTATGATTTGTTGCCCGCGCTGGCGGCGGCAGGCGTTCAGGGCTTCGCTCATCATGTCGTCGTATGAGCCTGCGACTTCGTTCATCCATACGGATGCGAGCAGAGCGCGGTTTATCAGCCTTTTTGCGGCTATGATGTTCACCATGCCTATGCCTGTCATTACTGACGTGCCGTTTGTAAGGGCCAAACCTTCGCGGATATGTATTTTCAGAGGGGACAGTCCGCATTCGGACAAAACTTCTCCAGCATCGCGCCATTCGTTTTTATAATGGACTTTGCCTTCTCCTATCATGGCAAGGGCTATGTGTGCCAATTGTACCAAGTCCCCGCTTGCGCCCACGCTGCCGTGGCAAGGAACCATCGGGATTATGTCATTGTCGATGAATTTCACCAATAGTTCCACACAATCGCGGTGTACCCCGCTTTTGCCTTGCAAGAAAGACCCCAAGCGTGCAATCATCGCGGCTTTCACGCAATTGTCGGGCAACGGGTCTCCCGCGCCGGTGGAATGGCTGCGTATGATGTTGTATTGCAGATCCGTGAGGTATCGGTCGTCAACACGGTATTGTGCCATCGGACCGAAACCCGTGTTGATGCCGTATATGACTTTCTCGTCAGCGAAATCCTTCAAGAAACGGTAACTGCCCTCCACTTTGTCCCACGGCAGGTGGGACGTTCCGATTTTTCCGCCGTCGATTAGTTTTTCGACATCATTTATCGAAAACCAATATTCATTGTTCTTCATTCCTGTTATGTTAGGTCCCATTATAATGGCACGTTCTTTTCATCAAGAAGGGAACGTGTTTGTTAATAAACGGCAAAGGTAATACATTAATTAATGTAAATATCCATTGCCGGACAGGTTATTTTTCGTCTCCTTCCCGGGTTATGTTTTTAAAGTCGAACGGGGATTGTTTCACGAAAGCTTCTTTGCGGTGCGGGCATTCCAATTTGCATTCATTGCAAAGCGGGTAAGGGAATATGTTGCATGGGTCGAAGTGCAGGGTCGTTTCCATTTTCCCTTTGAACTCGTCTTCCAATATGTCTTTGAGTTCATTGCCCGTCTCGTGGGCTTTTTCAACGGTGTAATACCAGGGAATCACAAGGTCGCAATCCAAATGCAACATACTGCCGTATTTTATGGCTTTGATATTATGGAAGCCGATCCATTCGTCGCATCTTTTTTTATTGAGTACGTCGGCCAAATGTTCCAACAGGCCCTTGTCGGCAGTATCCAGAAGATTGGAGATGGTCTTGCGCAGGATGGAAATGCCGGTCGCTATTATCAACAAGCCGAAAATAAGGCTGACCGCGCTGTCTATCCAAGCCTGTTTCGTGAAATAAAGCAAGAGCAAGCCTACTATCAGTCCAATGGTCGAATATGTGTCCGATTGCAGGTGTCTGCCGCCTGCAACCAACGCCATGGACGAATATCTCTTGCCGACACGTATGCTGTAATATCCCATAAGGTAATTGAGAACCCCCGAAACAGCAACGATTATCATGCCGACATCCAATTTTTGGATTTCGGCGGGGAACAGCAGCCTGTCTATGCCTTTGTATATTATTATCAGGCCGGCGATACTTATCATTGCGCCTTCGGCCGATGCCGAAAGCAATTCCATCTTGCCATGCCCGAAAGGATGTTCCTCGTCTTTCGGTTTAGATGCCCAATAAAGGCTGTACAAGCTTATGCAGCCTGCCGCCACGTTGACTATGCTTTCCAAAGCATCTGTCAATATGCCGACAGAAGACGTAAGCAGATATGCCGCGAATTTGCCTGCCATTATGATTGCGGAACCGATAAGGATGTTCCGTTGTACTTTTATTTTGAGGCGGTTCTCTTCCATGATGTTTTTTTGTTACCAGCAAAGCACATACAAATCACCGCGAGGATTTATGCACATAAGAGGCACTTCGGCGATTTTGAATAAATGTTCCTCTTTCGGCCCGAAAATCATGTCATCCAACCCGTAATCGCGGGAAGTGGATATTACGACCATGCCCGCATTTTCCGCCTTGGCTTTCATGACGGCTTCTTTTTCCACTTTGTAGCTGTCTTTGGAAGCTTGGCGCACAGTATATCGCAAGTTGAATTTATCGTAAAAAGCAGTAATGGCCTTGACATTGGCGGGAGTTTTCGAACCGTAATCCTTTGCCTGCAAGACTATGATGTTGGAACGCAGGAAGCGTCCCATATTGCATGAATACGGAGCTTTTTCTTTTTCTTCCGGAAGGTAAGTTACGGGAACGAGGATGTTGGAAAAATCTATTTTCTCGCAGTTCTCTTTGATTATGACGTAGGGGATGCGTAACCCCCGGAATGCCTTGAATATGGTCATTACGTTCGAGAACATGCTTTGTTTTGCCGTTTCCACGAAAATGATGGGTGTTTCCGTGCGTTCGGACATGTCGCAGACATCTTGCAGGGTGCCGCTGCAAACGCTGTAAAGCAAATCAACGGGGCATGTCGAAACGTATGCTTCTGCTTGTGAGGCATACGCTTCTTGTGGCTTGTCGCACAAGGCAAGCAGGCAGAAGCCTTTTTCAAAGCCTTCTGCAAATTGTCGTGCAGCTTCAATGGCTTTCGAGGGAAAATGTTTCCCGTCCGACAATACCAGAAACCTGCGGTTGTATGTCAATTCCCGTATGTTCATTTTTTTATGAAATAAAAAAATGAACATACCATATTATAAAACGGCTTCCGCCGGCGGGCTTCGCCCTTTTGCCTACGCTGCGCTCCGGCGGTGCGGGACGGAATGTCTTGCCAGTTTTGAGGCTTCATATACTAATCATAAAAAAATGAACATACCATATTATTAAACGGCTTCCGCCGGCGCTTGCGAAGCAAGCGCAAGCATTGTCATATCCCCCGCAAGTAATCGCTAACGCTATTACTTGCAGCCCCCAGAGGGGGCTGCCTTCCTATAACCCCGTGCTTTCACTAAAACCTACTTTCAACATAGTGCAAACACTACGAGGTGCTACTTTCAACTAATCACTAATGATAAGTCCGTCTTTCATTTCCACCACTCTGTCGGAAACGGCGGCGAGGGACTGGTCGTGGGTTACGACAAGTACGGTAAGCCCCAATTCCTGTTTTAACGACAGCAGCAGTTTGTGCATTTCTTCCTTGTTCTTGCTGTCCAAACTTCCGGACGGTTCGTCGGCAAGAATCAGCCTTGGCTTGTTGATCAGGGCTCTTGCAACCGCCACACGTTGCTTTTCTCCTCCTGAAAGAGCTGCCGGTTTGTGATCCAACCGGTTTTCCAATCCCAAACGGCACAAAATTTCTTTGGCTTCCGCTTCGGCCTCCTTTTTGTTTCGTCGGGCAATCAATGCCGGAATTTGCACGTTTTCCAAAGCAGTGAATTCCGGGAGCAGTTGGTGGAATTGGAATACGAAACCGACATGCTTGTTACGAAAATCGGCAAGGGCGTTTCCGCGCAGCCGCAATACGTTTGTACCGTCCACTTCCAAGCTGCCGTCGTCGGGGGTGTCCAGTGTCCCGATTATTTGCAGAAGGGTGGTCTTGCCGGCACCGCTGGCTCCTATTATGGAGACGAATTCTCCGTCGGCGACTTCTATGTCCACCCCTTTCAGGACTTGCAACTGCCCGAAAGATTTGCAGATGTTTTTTGCTTTTATCATGATTTGTCCTTTTCAGTAATGCCGCACAAACTGCGTATGACGTATGCTGCTGCAAAACACCCGAAGACGGCAGGCAGGTATGATATTGTCCCGAAAGCCCGGCCTCCGTTTTCATCGCGCCCGCCCAAACTTACTGCTTTTTCGCTTGAAAACACGACGGTGAGACCTTTATTTATGCCCTTTTCCCTAAGTTTTGCCCGTATTGTCCTTGCAAGGGGGCATCCGAATGTACGGGATATGTCGGCCAAGGCAGTTTTCGAGGGGTCGGTACGTCCTGCCGCCCCCATTGATGAAACCATACTTATGCCTTGTTCAAGGCAATGGCTGATGAGTGATATTTTTGCCGGGACATCGTCTATCGCGTCTACTACGAAATCACAGTTGTCAACCAAGTCCTTGTCATTGTCCGATTTACCGAGGAAGCAATCGTGAACGTCGATGGATATCCCGGGATTTATCTGCCTGCATCTGTCGGCAGCCGCAAATACTTTCCTTTGACCGATGTTGGCTGCCGTTGAAATAAGTTGGCGGTTCAGGTTGGTTGGTGCTACGGCGTCGCCATCGATTAAAACCAAGTGGCCGATTCCGGCACGGCACAGCATTTCCATTGCCGCGCTGCCGACACCGCCGACACCGACGACCGCTACTTTGGCATCCCTCAGGGTAGCAGCTTTGTCATCTCCTATGAGCCTTATCGTCCTATCTTGCCAATTCATCAGGTTACAGAACTAATCACTACTTCAATCCGTACCAGCTGTAAGCCGACAACTCTTTACGGAGCCGTGGGTAGTCGGGGAGTATCTTGCCAACTTCGCACCAAAACTCCGGACTGTGGTTCATCTGCCTTGTGTGGCACAACTCATGTATCATTACATAATCCTGCAAATGTCCGGGCAGTCCCGCAAGAAACAACGACAAGTTTATGTTGCCTTTTGACGAGCAACTCCCCCAACGTGTGCGGGAATCGCGTATGAAACATCTTTTGTATGTAAATCCGTGTTTGGCTGCCAAGGTATGTAGGCGTTGCGGAAATTCCGCTCTCGCTTTCATGCGGAGCCGTTCGATAGTGCCGGCTTTTATTTCGCTGCTATCCAGTAATTTCCGCTCGTGTTCCGCCTTTATTGTACGTATGCGTGACAGGTTTGTTTCTATAAGCCTTATGCCGTCTTGCATGTACTTTTCAGCCGGAAGTACCAGTTTCAATCCATCGCGCCCGAAACGCAGGTAGAGTCTTTTGTTCCCACGGTGTATTTCCACACGTATCGTTCCCAATAAAGGATGGTTTATTTCCTTTTGCATGAATGCAAAGATAGTGCAAGGCGAGAGCAATAGCAAATCAAGCTTGCTTGAATTTGCTATTGCCGAGCCGCAGCCTATCTTGGGCGATAGCCAATTTTCGTGCAAATGAGGGCAGAACAATCAAACTTGTTTGAAATTGTTATGCCGAGCCGCAGCCTATCTTGGGCAAAGCCAAAGATAGTGCAAGGCGAAGGTTACAGGTTACAGTGGTTAATGGTTAGTTGATAATGGTATATGTACAAGCATAGGTTTGCGTTATCTTTGCACTCGGAAAAATACAGCTTGTGAACATCGACAAAAATAAAACCGATTATCTGCTGTCGCTTATTCGTGGCGGCAAACCCATGACGGCAAGTCAACAAGCGGCCCTAGTGTTACGATTGAGCGGACCTGCCGTCATGGCGCAGTTGTCGTCCATAATAATGCAGTACATAGATGCCACGATGGTCGGAAGCCTCGGAGCCAACGCTTCTGCTTCCATAGGTCTTGTCTCCACCACTACTTGGCTTTTCGGCGGATTGATTTCGGCTGTTTCGGTTGGGTTTTCAGTGCAAGTGGCGCATTCCATAGGGGCGGGGGATTTCGTGAAAGCCCGTGCCATATTGCGGCAGTCTTTGATTTCAGCCGGAGTGTTCGGTATGGTTGCCGCTGTTATCGGCATTGCCATAAGCGGCCATTTGCCATATTGGTTGGGTGGCGATGCTGCAATTTGCGCGGATTCGTCGGCATATTTCCTGATTTACGCTTCGTTTTTGCCATTGTTCCAAATGTATGTGTTGTCCGGCGGAATGTTGCGAAGCAGTGGCAATATGCGTATTCCGAGCATTTTAAGCATTTTGATGTGTTTATTGGACGTGGTTTTCAATTTCTTTCTGATTTTCCCGTCCCGTGAAATAAACATGTTCGGAGCTTCCTTCACCATGCCCGGTGCCGGATTGGGAGTGGAAGGTGCGGCATGGGGGACGGGGCTTGCCGAACTTGTAGTTGCCGTTTTCCTGCTGGCATATTTGTGTACACGTTCCAAAGATTTGAAACTTGTCGGCGAAAGAGGCAGTTTCATGCCGACGGCCAAGACGTTGCGGAATGCGCTGAAAATTTCCTTGCCCATGGGAATTGAACGCGCGGTCATGTGCGGGGCGCAGATAATGTCCACCGTCATAGTGGCGCCGTTGGGCATAGTAGCGATTGCTGCAAATTCGTTTGCTATCACGGCCGAAAGTTTGTGCTATATGCCCGGTTACGGTGTGGCGGATGCTGCCACCACCTTGGTCGGTCAAAGCTACGGGGCGGGGCGTAAAGACCTTACCGAACGTTTTGCCACAATAACCGTCAGCTTGGGAATGGCAGTTATGGGATTAATGGGTGTGGTATTGTATTTCGGTGCTCCATATATAATGTCGACGCTTACTCCCGTTGAAGAAATTTTAACCTTAGGTGCGGAGGTGTTGCGTATCGAAGCGTTTGCCGAACCGATGTTTGCCGCTGCCATTGTTTGCTACGGGGTGTTCGTCGGTATGGGAAACACTCTTGTGCCGAGCCTCATGAACTTTTTCAGCATGTGGGCTGTCCGCCTTACGCTTGCGGCTTCGCTTGCACCAATGATGGGATTGCGCGGGGTATGGTTGGCAATGTGCATAGAATTGTGTTTCAGAGGAGTTATTTTCCTTATCCGATTGGTTATGGTGTTGAGGAAGGAGCGATACGGGAATCCGGGTAATTAAATCTGTGATATGATTTAATCGCAGAGCATCATCTGGCATTATTTTTGCATGGAACGAAAATGATTGTTTGTAACTTATGAAACTTATTGAAAATAAAGAGTTCGGAGGAGAACGTCCGCTGTTCGCATCTCACGATTTGCATATCGACAACGTTACAATTCTTGCTGGAGAATCGGCTATCAAGGAATGCAGCAACATAGTAGCTACGAACTGCCGTTTCGAAGGCAATTATCCTTTTTGGCACGTCCACGGATTTGAAATCAGCGATTGTTATTTTGCCGAGGGCGGCCGTTCCGCGCTTTGGTATTGCGATAACCTGAAAATGCGCCGGACAGTGATAGACGCGCCGAAGATGTTCCGTGAAATGCAAAACATCGAAATCGAGGACGTTGTCATGAACGATGCCGATGAAATTTTCTGGCGATGCGGAAATATACGGATTAAAAACCTTAAATTGCACAACGGTACGTATCCGTTCATGTTCAGCAACGATATTTATGTGGACGGATTGGAAAGCGACAGCAAATACGTATTCCAATATTGCCGGAACGTTGAAATCCACAATGCAAGGATTACGACCAAAGACGCATTCTGGGAAGTGGATAATGTTACCATTTACGATTCCGAGCTCGACGGAGAGTATATAGGATGGCATTCCCGCAATTTGCGTTTGGTCAATTGCCATATTTCGGGAGAGCAGCCGCTGTGTTATGCGGAAAACCTTGTTTTGGAGAATTGCACATTCGATCCGGCTTGCGACCGGGCTTTCGAGTATACGACGCTTAATGCCGATATTCGCGGCAGCATAACCAACATCAAAAACCCTATGTCGGGTCGGATCGTTGCCGATCGTATAGGTTCTGTTACAATAGACGAAAACATCAAAGCCCCTGCAGATTGCGAAATCATCGCTTCACGATGATTTCGCAATCTGCGGTTAGTGGATAGAGGCGGCTTCACCGCAGTGGTTAGTGGATAGTTTTTAGTTTACAGATGACATTACTAATCACCGGTCACTAACCACTAACCACTAACCACTAACCACTAACCACTAACCACTAACCATTAACCATTAACCATTAACCACTAACCATTAACCACTAACCACTAACCACTAACCACTAACCACTGACTGATACAATGCAATACAACTTCGACAAAATAACAAACCGCCGCGGCACTTGTTCCTGCAAATGGGACAATGCCCCTGACGGCGTGCTGCCCATGTGGGTGGCGGATATGGATTTCCCTACGGCACCTGCCATAACCGAAGCCTTGCAAAAACGTGTGGCGCACGGCGTTTTCGGTTATACGAAAGTTCCCGACGAATATTATGAGTCCGTAATAGCATGGTTCAAGGACATGCACGGGGTAGAATATGAAAAAGAATGGTTTATATACACGTCGGGAGTAGTGCCGGCAATTTCAGCAATAATCAAAGCCTTGACCGTTCCCGGCGACAAAGTCATTTTGCAAACGCCGGTTTACAACTGCTTTTTCTCTTCCATACGCAATAACGGTTGCGAGGTGTTGTCCAACCCTTTGATACGCGAGGGCGATAGCTACCGTATGGATTTCGAGGACTTGGAAACGAAAGCTGCCGACGACAAGGCAAAAATCCTTATACTTTGCAATCCCCACAATCCCGCAGGCCGCGTCTGGACGGCGGAAGAAATGCAACGTTTGGGAGACATCTGCCTACGTAACAATGTCATGGTTATTGCTGATGAGATTCATTGCGAATTTGTATACGACAGTTATAAATTCATACCGTTCGCATCGATAAGCAACGATTTTAAGAAACGCTTCATAACCTGTACCTCCCCGACAAAGGCTTTCAACATAGCCGGCTTGCAAATAGCCAATATCATAGTAGCTGATGATGAAATCCGTGCAAGGATAGACCGGGCCATAAATATCAATGAAGTGTGCGACGTGAATCCGTTCGGGGTAATTGCCACCATTGCCGCTTACGGTTATGGCCGGGAATGGCTTTCGCAACTTGTGGCTTATATAAAGGGCAATTACGACTACATGAAAGATTATTGCGGACGGGAACTACCCGGTTTCCATTTGACGGAATTGCAAGGCACTTACTTGG
>JADIMR010000091.1 GCA_017694565.1 Candidatus Enterocola intestinipullorum
ATGTAAGGGGAATAGGATATCCCCACGATGAGTTTTCGGGATCGGTTCCCGTATAGTCCTTACTCTTTATCGTGAACAGGTTCTGCGCGCTCACATATATGCGGAACTTCTTCATTTTCATTTTCTGCAAAACCTTTTCGGGCAAATTGTACCCTAATTGTATATTCCGCAATTTGAGATAAGATCCGTCTTCGATGAAATAGGTGGACAACCTGCCTTCGTCGTTGTTGTTGTTCATCGTTAGTGCCGGAATATCCGAATCCGGATTTTGCGGAGACCATGCATCCAACAATCTTGTCCCCTTGTTTGATCCTGTTTCTGAAACTGACCAAAAGTCGGTGTGATATTTTTCGTTGTTTATTACCTCTACTCCGGCAACTCCTTGGAAGAAGACCGAAAAATCGAAACCTTTATATCCCATAGACAAGGTTAAGCCGAAGTTGAAATCAGGATGCGGATCGCCTAACCATGTACGGTCATCATCATCAATCACCCCATCCTCGTTCAAATCGCGATACTTTATACGTCCTAATCCGGCTCCCGTCTGTTCCGCGTGATTGTCTATTTCTTCTTGCGACGTGAACAATCCGTCGGCTATGTAACCGTAATAGGAATCTATGGAATGGCCGAGGATATTGTCATCGACACCGTTGCCTCCGTAAGAATTGACAACCTCGTCGGGCAAGTATGTCATCACGTTTTGGTTATAGGCCATGTTTGCCGAAATCTCGTATGAAAATCCTGTCGGTGTGGTATTGCGGTAGCCTAACGAAACCTCGACACCCTGGTTGAGCATGGATGCCCCGTTCACCCAATGGTTGCCGCCCTCGCCTATCGCGCCGAGATACGGCGGCAATACCAATATGTCGTCAGTGGTTTTGTAGTAATATTCCACCGTGCCGTATAAGGCATTATTCATGAAACCGAAATCCAAACCGACGTTGGTTTGCGTGGTGGTTTCCCATTTCAGGTCGTCATTGGCAAGCTGTGTCAGCATGAAACCGGAAGGCAACACGGAAGGTCCCGTGCCGGTAATGTCGTAAGCCGTTCCGTCCACCGCTCCCCATGTCGGGTCGCCTGTCCCGTATTCGGGCATATATATGCGGTATATGGCCGTATTGCTTATCTCTTGGTTACCGGTTTGTCCCCAGCCCACACGGAGTTTCAATTCCGAGACCTCGTATGAATGTTCGGACATGAAGTCCTCTTGGCTTATGCGCCAACCTGCGGAAAATGCAGGGAACGGCGCGAACTGGTTGTTCTTACCGAAACGGGAAGACCCGTCATAACGGAAAGTGGCGGAAAACAGATAACGGTTGTCATAGCTGTAATCTGCCTTGGCGAAAAAGGACATAAGTGCGTATCCGCTTGCCACGCCGGTAGACGTGGATTGTCCCGTACCTAAATTCGGCCACATGACTTCCGGGGTTTCGAGTGTGAATCCTTCGCGGTAAGCCGCAAAGTCAATGTTGTTCTCGTCATACATTTCCATACCGGCCAATACGCTGATACGATGCTTGTTTACTTCCACATCGTATGAAACAGTATTGCTCCAATTCCATTTCATCCAATGCCCCTGCGTAAGGCGGACGGCGTTGAGGTCGCTCGACAATTTGCCGGCCTGGTAGCTGTGAATCAAGTCGCGGCGGTAATAATTGCCGTAATCGATACCGAAATTACTGCGCAAATGCAGGTTCTTGATTGGTTGTATGTCGATATACGCATTGCCGAAAATCCTCCAATAGGTATAGGCATTGTCCTTGTTGGCATCCAATATGCGCACGGGATTGTCGCGGTCGTTCATGCTGCCGGTCGGTCCGCCCCATCCTTCCCCGTCCACGGTATGCACGGGGATGATTGGCAAAGCCTGCAATGCCGTGTTGAGAATGCCGGACGGAGCCTGTACTTCGCTCGTATGGTTTACGGTTAGGTTTTCACCTATGGTAAGAATCTTGTCAAAGAAACTGTAATCGTTGTTCACCCGCGCCGAAATCCTTTCGAATCCCGTATTTTTTATCGTACCGTCATTGTCATAATATCCCAAAGAGAAATAACTGCTGCCGTTTTTGGAACCTTTGGAAACCGTAAGATTGTAATTCTGCGTTACGCCGGTTTTGGAAACCTCGTCGAACCAGTCGGTATCGGAAGTACGCATGGTGTTTGCCGCATCCAAATAGTACGGCAGCATTATGTTGTACAATACGGGATTGCCTGCCGCGTCATAACCCCAATCATATTGATAACCTATGTTGTTGGAATTAGGGTTGCTATTGTCGTTTATATAGGCTCTCCACATCGCCTCGCCGTATTCCTTGGCGTTTAGCATCTGCATTTCGGTCGTATACCACGAACCGGTTACGTTGGCATCGAAACTTATATCCAAACTTTCGCCTTTGCCTTTTTTGGTCGTGATGATAATCACGCCGTTGGCCGCACGCGATCCGTAAATGCTGGCAGATGACGCATCTTTCAACACCTGCATACTTTCAATGTCGGCGGAATTAAGCTCATGCATTCCCGATTTGGTCGGTACGCCGTCAATGATATACAAGGGGTCGTTGTTGTTCAACGTGCCGATACCCCTTATGCGCACCGTGGACGCTCCCGATGGGGAACCGTCGGTGGAAATGTTCACCCCGGCAATCTTGCCTTGCAACGCTTTCATGGGATTGTTGTCTACCGACGTTTCTATGTCCGTCATGGAAACCACCGACACCGCACCGGTGAGGTCGGCTTTACGTTGGGTAGTATAACCGGTAACCACTAACTCTTCCGCCTGCACCGCGTCTTCCTGCAAGGTGATTTCGCCGGCTTGCGTCGCAAGGACCTGCACCGGGCGGAATCCCATGTAGGAAATTTCCAACATTGATTTGTCCGTGGCGACTTCTAAGGCGAAATTTCCATCGAAGTCCGTAATGGTACCGTTTGTAGTTCCTATTTCGGTTACGAACGCACCTATTATGGGTTCGTTGTCCACTCCGGATGTAACATGTCCGGAAACCGAAACCTGGGCTTGGAGAACCGTACTGCCGGCTGCCAATAAAAAAAGCAACGGCAATAAACGTCTTAACACGAATAAGTCCGATTTTTTCATAGATTGATTTAAGCGAAAAAAATACAGAACGGTCTGCATTTGCAGGCAAAGTTCTGTAAACGATTGCGTCATGTCTGTTACAAATGTCGCAAGCAATATGAATTTTGTACCAACGGCCTTTAAGAAGCCGCGTATTCGGTGGGGGTCATGTTAAAATATTCCCTGAAACATTTGGTAAAATATGCCGGTGAAGAAAAACCGGTCGCATAACAGGCTTCACTGACGGTCATGCTCTTTTGTTTCAGTATTTCCGCCGCACGCTTCAAACGGTAATTCCGCAAAAACTCGACAGGGGAAAATCCGGTCAATTCTTTTACCTTCCTATACAAATGTCCCCGCGACATTCCTATCTCCGCGCTAAGTTTCTCCACATTATAATCGCTGTCGGAATAAACTTCTTCCAAACGGGAAAGCAACTTCCGCAAGAAAACATCGTCAAGGCTCTCGACCGGCAATTCGGGAAACCTGTACGCACCGCTTTCGGTCAACTTGTGCAGCAGGGTTTCATTGAGTTTGCGGCGGTTCTGCAAGATGCGCATTACCGTAACTTTGAGATATTCTTCCGAAAATGGTTTTGACAAATAGGCATCGGCACCGTGCAGGCCGCCCTGCAAACGATGTGCGTCGGAACTCAGGGCTGTAAGCAAAATCACGGGAATATGGCTGTATCGCATGTCGTCCTTGATTGCGGTACACAATTCAAAACCGTTCATCAAAGGCATCATGACATCGCTGAGCACCAACCCGACCTCGTTTTCCGCCAATTTCCCGAGAGCCTGCACTCCGTCCGAAGCTGTCAAAATTTTGAAATTCTCCGACAATATCCCCGAAACATACGACAACATCTGTTCGTTGTCGTCGACAACCAAAATAATATCATCGAAACGCGAATGCTCCATCTCATCGAGAATGCTGCTTTCCGCAGCCGACAGGGTGCCGCTGTACCCCGATTCGGTTAGTGCTTCGTTTGTCCCGGCATACGGCAGCAATACTTTGAAACATGCCCCATCTCCTGTATTCTCAACATAGACATGCCCTGAATGCATCTCCACGTAGCTTTTCACCAAATGCAAACCTATACCCGTTCCGCCCACCGCGTCCGTGCTTTTCATATAATCGAACACGGACTCCGTATCGGGAACTCCACCACCGGTATCCAACACATAAAACCCGGCGCAACCGTCATCTTCCGTCAGAGCCACCGTAACCGAACCGCCTACGGGAGTAAACTTGAATGCGTTAGACAGTAAATTGAACAGGACCTTCTCCATCAATCCGCAATCGAAATCCATGTCTATGCTTTTAGGGTAGTCTTCAAAAACGAATTTTACACGGCGCAATCCTGCGAGCCCGTCGAAATGCGACTTTACCTCGGCTACGAACTCGTTCAAGTTGCAATGTGAGTATCGGAGTTGCACCTTGTCCGATTTCAGCTTTCCCAAATCCAATATGCGGTTTATTTCCTCCGATAGCTTTCTTACGTTGAGACTGATTAATTTCAAATCCTCCTCCACGCTCTTGTCGGAACACAAACGGCGGACTTTCTCGATTGGTCCGGATATGAGAGTCAAAGGCGTTCTTATCTCGTGCGATATTTCGGCGAAAAGCCGCAATTGGCGGCGGGAATCTTCTTCAATGAAACTGTTAAGTTCGGACAATCGGCAACGTTGCAACTCGAGCTCGTTTTTCTGCGCTTCCAACTGCGCGTTTTGCTTTTTCAGCCTTGAATAATAAATCAAGACGACAATCGAAACTATGAACAATGCGGCACATAGCAATATGAACACCGACAGGGAATCTTCCAAGAAACCGAAGCGGGCCGACAATTCGTCAATCCGCTTCTTCTTGGCATCTATGCTCTGCTGGTATTCTTCAATGCTGCGGCCTTGTATCATTAAACTGTGCGCCGTTTTCCTGTCCACCGCGCCGGTCGGAATTGTCGTGGACTTCGGAACACTGTCTCCATCCAATATCCTGCGGCAGGCTTGTACCAATTCCTTGCTGCAAGTAGGATAAAGGAAGGACACATCTATGCGTCCGTCGGCGACCGCTTCCAAACCTGCACCGTAAACCGCATCCGCACCCATTATCAATGGCTTGTTTCCGTCAGCACCGCCACGCTCCCCGAAAAACTCCCTTGCCGCGATGGCCATCATGTCGTTATGGCAAAATACAAGATCGTAATCTTTCGACAGATTCTTCTCTTTCAGTGAAGCCGCTGTTTTGGAATACAGCCAATTTCCATGTATGCTGTCCTGGTTTATGTCGATGCCTTGCGACTTCAAAGCATCCAAAAAACCGTTGTGTCTTTCCTGCGCGGGGGAAGTTTCCGGCAATCCCCAGATTTCAAGAACCTTTGCCCCGCTTTCGATATAGTCGCAAGCATACAGTCCCGCTTCGCGGCCGATTGCGTAATTGTCCCCGCCGATAAATGCCGTGTAACTTTCCGATTCTATTTTCCTGTCCGTTATTATGACGGGAATGCCCGATTCGTAAATTTCGGATGCTATCCCGGTTACGGGTCCCGGCTGCACCGGCGAAATTATAAGCACGTCGACTCCCATGTCGGCCAGTTCGCGTATCTGCCGCCGTTGCAATTCGCTGTCATTATCCGCGTCTTTCACGACCAATTCCAACTCGTCATAATCCGACAAGGCGATTTCCATCTCCCTCAACATGGACTGCCGCCAAGCATCGTTCAATGTACATTGGGACAGTCCGATTAACTTGCGGGCATTTTTATCCTCGCCGGCACACGAACACATTGCGGACAACAAACACGAACATGCGGCAAACAGCAAGAAGCGACGTATCATATTATTTTGCATTCCGTATGGATATGGTTGCTAAAACAAATTCTTAACTCATGCAATTTACATAAAAAAACATTCGTATGCTGATATTTTACCGATTTTTCATAACAACAAAAACAAGACGCGGCATGAAAGCCGCGCCTTGTTTGAGATTGACTGTCCTTGTTTGAATTGTTTTTATTCAACGGGAACAGTTACCGTTTTCCAGCTGCTCCACAAACCAAGGTCGTTCTTTACCCTGACTGAAACTTCATGCACGCCTGATGTCTGGAACCTGTGGCTGACTTCCGGAAGCGTTGTGGATGTTATATAGCGGCCGAAACGGGCGGCATGGCCCGGATTAGGATTTGCCTCGTCTTCAAACTCGCCTTCCATGCCGGCCCCGTCATGGCAAAGTTCCGAATCGAAAGCATATTCGTATGCAGTGATTCTCCCGCTAATCCCTGATACGGCATTCTCCACTTGCTCCACTCTCACACTGTAATCCATTGCCGAGTTCTTTTCCACGCTCACTTGAAAGTCGGCGGCAAGAGGCGCAAGGGATGTCAATGTAAGCGTCGCCTCCGTTTGTCTCCCGTAATAATCGGTACTTACGAACTTGACCATCAGCACGTTCCCGATAGTCCCGTCTCCTGCCTCGATACGGTTCGACACGGTTATCCTGTTTTCAGGCAATCCGCTTTCATCTATGACGAACGGGTTGTCTTCTCCTTGAAGCATCACGGCATAATACTCCATGCTGCGATAGCCGGCAAGGCTGTCCGTATCGAAAATTATCTCGAACTGCAACTGCCTGCCTTGGGGAATGGCAGCATCGCAATCCTTAACCGCTTCGGTAGAAGAATCACATATACGCACTTTCATTCCCGATTGCGGCATATCCTTGACATATACGTCCGTGCGGCTTTCGCACGAGCAAAACATAATACCGGCAAATACGACAAAAGCCAAAGTTTTTATCAAAGTCGTTTTCATTGGTTCAAAAGTTTAAAAGTTCTTCCATTCACCTCCAAGATACAAACACCGCCGGGTACTTGCGGGACCTGCAAATCTCCCATACCATTGAATTCCCCGCGCATCAAAATACGACCGGACCCGTCAAACAGCGAATATTCCAACAAATCCGTATTGCTCCGCAAATGCACTGTGCGCCCGGTCGCCGTAAGAATCGTGGGATACACTTCTATCCATGCGGATTGCTCTTCCATGATTTCTTCCACGACTTCGTTGTCCTCGATGAACGACGAGCCGGCAGGCAATGAACGGCTGACGGGCAATCCCTGCACGAAGATGTTGTCCGCTGTTACTTCCGAAGAACAATACCCGCCGTCCGGACGTCTTGCCATTACCTTCAATCGGATCCGGTTCTCTCCTTGGTTGTACAAATAACAATACGGATTCTGCAAATTGGAGACATCACCTTCAATATCGTCGGCAAGCCAGTGCTGGACCTGCAACGACCATGCATAGACAAGGTCCTCGCCCTCCGATTCGTCCTTGAATTGCACCAACGTGCCGGGACGCACATTGAAAGTTTCTTCCCCGTAATCCAAAATGCGCATTTCTTCGCCATCGGCAATCATGGTAAAAGAAGCATGGGACGGCACGACGCTTACTGGAACCACGATTTGATTACTATGCGCCCCCGTTTGTATGTTTTCCCGGGCAATATACACGTTCAGACTGTCGCGGGTATCTCGAAGATGCAGGATGGACGGGTTTGCTTCATCGGCTACTATGCTTACACGCGGATCGTCGGAAGAATATATCAAACGGTATTCCCGGGTATCGAAATCTTCGTTTATTACTATCGAAATATCCGAACCGGCACATGCGCCGTCGTTTACCACCCTGACATTCCTTTCGTCAAGATAAGTTTCCGTGGCAATGCGGAGGATATTGCTGGTATCGCAATATTGCGTGGATTCTTCGGCATTTATGCGTGAAATGACCACTCGCGCTATTTCCATGTCGCGGTCAACAATATCGTTTTGATTCATGAGTGAGACATGGCTTTGCGAAACGGAACTGCGGCCACTGTCGGTGTATCGTTTCAAATCCTGCCAAACACCCCGGTCATAACGGAATATCCATTGGTAAACGTATGAATAGGCACTCTCTTCGACCGGTTTGCCATATCCTCCCTCTACGGTATACGATATTATGTCGGGAATCCGTGTACCAGCATTCACATAAATAGTGTCTTTGCCCGCGTGTTCCAAATCGGAAAACGCGATGATATTGTTTATTATCGGACTGACTGCGTCCACCTTGACCAAAACGCTGTCGGACATACAAGGTGTCAATGGATCGCTTTTGCGCAAATAATACTTCGCGCCAGCCTGCTCCAACAATAACGCTGTCGGGTCGGGAATCTCTTTCCATGCGTTTTCCTCGACGTTCCTGTTAACGGCAGCGGCGACAATGGCATCGTTTTCTTCCTGCTGCTTCCTGCTGCAATATGCACGGAGCTGCGTAGTGGATGCCTCGTCGAAACCAATTCCGCTTTCAGCTTCAAAATCCCAAGCTTTTAGCACTATGTAGCCGACACATTGCTCGTTACCGTAATCGGAAAAGTCCGTGGAAACAAGTTCCGGGCTGGTATACGGGACCACCTTGCGATAGTAATAATCCTCTCCTTGCCCGATCTGCGAAAAACCGATTTCAATATCGCCGCCTCGCGACAATATTTCGACTTTCCCTGCGACACTGTCCGTTTTTACAATTATCTGGTTTGACGTGATTTGCTTCACATCTATTTTCGGAAGTTCGTTTATCGTGAACTTTACATCGCGGTAAATGCGTTGATTGCAAAAATTGGCGTACAGGCGATAGATTGCGCTCTCGTCCGTTTCCGGCAGTTCGAATTCGTTTATACCCGACGACAATTCGGTTTCTTCCCCGTTTTCCCCGAGTTTGGAAACGGAATACTCCACTATCCCGTTTTCATTGTCGGAAAACCATTTCAACGATTTTGTAAAAAATTCATCTCCACGGCAAATCTCCTCGTCTTCGAATTCGCTCTCGTTGCCATCCTCATCCACGGCAAGAACTTCCAACCCTCCGACTTCGAGGGGTTTGAAAGTATGATAACCATCGGAACTGATTTTTATATACCATCGCCCGTCTTCTTTTTTGTAATTGTAAAGCGACGACTGCTGGTCGGAAGAAAAAGAATTGAGCAAGCAGGCTTGGCGGATGCAAACACGGGAACGCCCCTCCAATATCGACGATTTCATAATGAGGTCCTTGTCGGCATTAGCTATGACGTTAAAAGACAAATCGGACTGGTTCAACCTGAAAGCTGCGATATTGGCATCTTCCACCGACTGCCAGTTGGCTCCGTCGTACGATACTTCCCAAAAATATTCCAAGCCGTACAACGATGGCGAATAGCCCCCTGTTTCCGCATCCTTGGCATAAACCACAATGACATCGTCCGGTCCGTATGCGGCCACTGCCGTGTCGGGAATAACGCAACATTCCACCGCTGCGCTTTCCTCTGCCGTAGGAGCCGGGATGCTCACAGCTGGAAGCACCTCGAACTGCAATACATTGCTCTTGGGAAAGTACGTCTCGTCAGACGAAAGGCTGAGCATGTCTTTCGAACGTTGGGATGAGGTCGGATTTTCATAACCGAAGATTCTCCAATACGATTCCCGCAAGAATCCGTTAAGTTGTTGCAAGGTATAATATCCGTTGGCATTTTGCAATGAAAACTCCCTGCCTCCGACCGACCGTTCACCGGCATTGTCTGCTATCTGCCCCAAACGAAGCCTCCATTCATACCAATATGCAGGATCGCTGTTGAGGCTCTCGCCGTCCGCACTGACACGCCCGTCGTGGTTTATCGAAATCATGGCGTTTCCATATCCCGAACCGCCGGCTTTTGGAAATTCTATCAAGCCATTATAACGTATGAAAGGAAGGACATACGGGGACATTTCACTGCCCGTCAAAGCACAATACCATTCAGCTTCCTTTTGCCTGTCATACATGTAATACACGGGATTCGAAGCGTTCAGTCCTCTATCCAACGTGGCGGAGGCATTCCATGAATTCACCGGACCTTGGTACGTAAGTTCCCTGTAAGAATACACGGACGGCAATGGAGACCTCGTGCCTTCTCCCTTGACCAAAGTGGACACCGGATAATATGTGGCCGTACCCATATCTTTCTTATACAGCAAGCCGTTCTTGGACAAACGCACTGACAACTCCGCATCCGGATGGTTATACACGACGTATGTTTCCCTCGACCCCACCAGCATTCTCGGAGTATTGAACTCGTTGAACGAAATATCGGGAGTGTCAGGATTCTTGCGCACGAATGAAAGTTCGTTTCCCGACAAATCTTCCGTTATGGTCAAGGTCTGCCATCTGTAATAATGCGGGTCGTCCTGCAAATTGATCCGGTTTTGCTCGCTTGGAGCGTTTTCTTCCTTGTCGTATACGTCCGTCGGCTTGGCCATGAACTCGACCACTAAGTAATAGTCCCTGTCAAACAAGAATGTCGATATGTCCGCCGAATAATTGTCGGAAAACGTCCAATTGCGGGTTTTGGCATAATATGAATACAGCTTGCCCGTATGCCCCGGATCGTCATCGGGACGTTCCACCCAAATGTCGCCGCCGATATACGCCCCATTGTTGAACCATGTTACAGTCCCGTTTTGCGAACTGCGGTAACCCACGCGGTATTTATAGGATATTTGCCGGACCATGGCTGTACGTTGAAACGCAGTGGTAGCCGCCACCCGGCGGTAATTCATCCACTGCAAGTCCACCGTAAAGTTCATTTTTATGGAATCGCCGGCTATTATGCGGCTTTCCAATGACTGTGTCCCGGACATTACGGGAAAGGTGCGCATTTCCGCGCTAACCACTCTTCCGCCCATGTTGTCGCGGTTGCCGTCTTCCCAATATTCGCCTGCATTCGCCCATGTCGTGCATGTAATGGACAATGCGGTCAAAAACAGACGGACTGATTTTGCTGATTTCATTTCTGTAAGGTTTAGATTAAGTTAAAATGGCTTTTCTTCAAAAATTGTACCTCGCTGCAGCGAAAAACAATGGTTTGAAATAATATGATTTGTTGCTACCTACCGGCGTAGCGTTCCAAATGAAATGCTCGCGGGCCCCGACCAGCAACGAGACCGATTTGGAAACATACATTTCCACATTGAACCCCAAATCGCAACCAAGTGCGAATGATCCGTCCGAGAGGGACAGCTCGTTGTCATACCACCTGTCGTAACCGACATTCAAATGGCCATTGAGATGTATGTACATCCAGCTCAACGGCTGCCACACGGAAGCCTCGATACCGGGAGACAGCAACAATCCGAAATACCGGCTTTTACCGAAATGGCCGGTTTCAAAATCCAGATTCGTATCCACTGACCAATGTTTGCCCCAATAATAATTGTGCGACACACCCGCAGTGAACGTGTTGCCGAAGCCGGTTCCGACTTTCAGACCAACGGCATTGAAACCCTCTATGTGGCGCAATTGCGCCTGCATGGCCGCAGTTCCGGACAACAGCAACATCGCAATGATTGTAAAACTCAGTTTTTTCATAAAAAAAGATTAAAGAATTATGGTAAGGTTAAAGATCCAATTGCCGCGCTTTCAATAGTTCCTTGTCGCTCATGCTGAATTGCAAATGGCGACCGCCGTTGCGTTCGAACACCTCGAAACACAATATTCGTTTTTGCGGAATGGTAAAACGCCTGAAAAACAACACTGCGGTTAGTTTTTCCCCGCCTTTGAGCAAATTATGGTTCTCTCCCTGCGGATAATAGACGAAAATCGGGGTTATTTCGTCTTCCTGCACGGTAATCTTCTTCGACCGTTTCTTGTCCCTCACATAGCACTTGATAAAATCAATTTCATAATCTATGAGGTTGTTGTTTTCCAAACTCAGACAAAACATCATTACATCGTCATGACTGTACAGGCCATAAAGAGCAAAAGCCATTTTCTGTTTCACCGTTCCTATGTCGGTTATCAAGACAGGCAGCCCTGCGGCTTTTCGACCCAAATCCCGCATCTGCACGTCATTGACGGAAGCATCACTGAATATGGCAGGAGCCCCGTCCATTCCGCCTGACAACAAAATATCGACCTGCCTTGGATTGTCGCCCGGTATTACCACAAAGGGATATATCGTACCGCTGCTACTCACCAAAGTAATCGAACCCGGAGCAAAATCCTCATCCAACGCCTTGGCTTTTACTATATTGCTTATATTGTCGGCATGTTCCGCGATTATGCCTGGTGTACCGCAAAGAACATCGGTTATCTTTTCGGCACTAATCAAGTGTGTGGTTTTTACCGTGGAAAAACTCAACGTGTCGGCAACGGGGGCATTCCCGTTTTCCACCCACGACAAATCCACGGACGCATCATCGTATTTAACGGTGAAAGCATGGTATTTGCCATTGGCTGTTACGACCGACAACGTGGTTTCGTGTTCCAAAGGTTGCACCGCCTGCAATGAAAGCATGTCCTTGTGATTCAAAACGGCACCTTGCAAGTCCGGGCTTCCGAAATCCACATATTTGATTTCGGAAGAAAAATCACATACTGTGTATTTAGTATCGCTGACTCTAAGCGTATCGCCCGCGACTGCCGATACGCAGATAAAAAACAAAATGGAAGTCAGTATGGTTCTCATTTGTCGTCGTTTCTTTTTATGGTTATCAGATAATTCGATGAAATGGTTATTTTAACCTCGCGGACCGAAGTCCCGAGTGCCGATTTTACCGCACCGGTAACCGCATTGGCAGCGGAATTGACCATGGCCATGGGAGAGTTAAGTTTCAAATCGGTAGAAGAAACAGCCTGGCTTGCCGCGTTCTTTTTTGTTTCGCTGATAATGTTGTCCGGGACATATAAGCCTTCGAACCCGTCCCTGTCATAAAGAGACCCCGAAAAGGGAACTATCCTGTCGCGGAAATTTATATTTTCGATTCTCACCATCGCCCTGCCAGATGAAAAACCAAGTTTGCCATAAACAAATGTGTTTCTCGGAATCTCCACTTCACCGGCTTTCACTGATTCCAACAAACGCAATTTGATTATCGAGCCGTTGGTTACGTCCTTGTGCAAGCCGTGCACCACGGCTTTTATATGTCCGTCATCGTATTGTTCACGGTTTCCAAGCCCGTAAAATCCCCGGCGTGGAGCGGACGGTTCCGGCGCGGGCGTGCCGGCAGCGTTATAGGCCGTATCGGCACTTTCTTCCAGCTCCCCGTGCGCATAAGTAGCCAAATCCAGACCCAAGGACTGCTCTATCTGCTCGCGCTTTTTGCGCATCATTTCTTCCTTGCGCTTATCGCGTCCCTTTTCCTTACGCTGCCGGTCCGCAGCGGCAGGTTTCCGCGGACGGTCATTGACTTCCGGCACGTCATTATTTAAATCGCGCAATGGTAGTCCGGAAACTGCCGCCCGCACGGTACTGTCTTCGCCGCGCTGCCCGACTGCGTCGAGCCAATCGAAAGAGTTATCCTGCATACGCAGCCTGCGCCGCAGTTTGCTTTCGCGTTCATCCGCATCGCGCATGGCATCCAAACGCCCGCCGGACAATTCCCTGTCGGCAGCCACGGGCAGCGCGGTGTTGATGCTTTCCGAATCTTCCGTAAGCACTGCGCCAGCACCTGAACCGCCTCCGAGAACCCAAAAACACACCGACATCAACGCAAAGACAGGCAGGGACAACAGGTGCAGGTCTTTTTGTTTCCTGTTCATCGCAAATCCTCCTTTCCTGTATGGCTCATGGTTGTTTCAGCCTCTTGCATCAAGAACAACAAACTGTCCATCCTGTCCACCTGCGCCTTGTGGACGGAAAGCAATGTCCCGATGGAATCGATAGTTGCCGAAGCACGTTCCAAAGCTTCTTCATAATTGATGTTACGGTCGTTCGCGTTTTCCATACCTTGCGTTTCCGCTACGGATATTTTGATAAAAGACAAATACATTTGCAGGGTAAGGATGGCGCAAAGTACAAACAACGCAAGCACTATGGCGGCTTTGCGACGTACAATACTCATTTTGTTCATTTCTGCCGATATTCGGGTGCAGACGGCTTTTACTTTCGGCACTACGTGCTCGTGGATTAATCTTGATAACATAGGATTCATCTTTCCAAAACTGCAATGTCGCTGTTGTCCAAAATACGCCACTTTTCTATCATGAAACCGTGCGGATTGTCATCGGAACGGGCGCAATTCACAAGCCGGCATTCCGTTTCAAGGTTACGGTAGGTAACATTCGATGTTCGCACAAGGGAAGTCTTGCCCCAAAGACGTGCCGCATAAGGGTATTGCGCGACATCTATTTTCACGCTGTCCACCCTTATTTCGCAATGTATGCCGGCGGCTATGATGCGATCGAAAAAACCGTCTTCCTTCATTATCGTATATTGGTCGGCCGCCTCCCTGCCAGCCAGGGCCAAAGCGCGCGCGATATTGTAATCTATTGCCGACTTATCCGGCGAGATTGTGAAAAAAGCGTCATGGAACATTTTCACATGTGATTTGGCCTCGGCTTCCCGGTTTTGATAAACATCCTGCGACAATGCCATTATAAGCGACGCGCCATTGTCCAAGACATATATTTTCTGCCGCTGCTTTTCTGCGAATTCGAAAGCTTTCCATACGGCGAACCCGGCAATTCCGGCACATGCGACCGTAATTATCACCAAATACAGCTTCATTAGCGAAAAGGCCTTTTGTATATTGTTTAATGATTGGAACATCCTGCTAAATTGAAAATTAGAAATTAGAAATTAATAATTAGAAAATACCGGCAATGGGAGAACTCCTACTTTGACGGCTGTGGCAGATTGACTTGCGGAATGTTCATGCCATGCCCGCCGGTCTGTTGCGCCTGCGGTGCGCTGCCCGCCGCCGATGCCTGCGACCCCGTATGACCCTTGGTTGCCATCAGGCCTCCGCCGACCGAGAAAGCGGCAGCCAAACCGCCCGAACCATCGCCACGCAATATCCAATTGGCGAATGTCGGAACATGCGCGTAAAGCATTATGGCAACTATGCCCAAAAGGATGCTCGAAACACTTGACATGGTAACCGCATTTTCCATTTGAGCAATCATAAGTTCGTCCATGGCGGAAACATTTATTTTGTCAAATGTTTCCGCGCCCGTTTTATAAAGGCACTCACTGACTATCATCGACTGCACGAAGCCTATGATATTGCAGATGGGAATATACAGCGATATATTGATGTACTGGGCAATCCACGCTTTAAGGTTGGACTGGAATCCGGGAAATACGGACAACGCAAGGGAAAATGGCCCGATCAGTACAAGAATTATCTTGGCAGTTATGACGTAAATCTTGTAAAAATAAACAACTGCCACCGTAAAAACATTTACCACGGCAAGGGTGAGCTCTACCAATAATTTGAAAACGAACGACGTAAAAGACTCGAACGCTCCCAACACGCTATCCTTCAATTCAGTCAGCGTGCGGTTTATGCTTTTCCAAACGCCTAATTTTTCTTTTTCTTCAACCGGACGGTTGCGTTCGTATTCCGCTTTGCGCTTACGAAGCTCTTCGGATGCCCTATCATACTCGTTTTTTGAAATCTCCGTTGATTCCTTTGCCGTATCGCGTACATATTCGGACGCATACACCACTGGTTGGACCACTGCGTCCAGACAATAAACAAAACCGGAAAAAAACACTATCATCAAACCGGTGGCAAAAGGCCTCAACATCGAATAAAAATCTATCGACTCCCCTTTTGCCCACGATTTCCACAACTTCGAACCTATAAAAGCGATGGCAGCGATCCCGCAAAGCAATTGCGATGTTTTCATCAGAACGTCCGAATAACCGAGGGCTATGTCGAAAATCCTGTCCAAACCGCTGGTCATCGCCCGTCCCATCTGCTCTATGGCATTTGTACCTAACTCTTCCATAGCTTGTCAATCTGCGAAAGTGGACACGTCCAATGCGAAATTGCGGAAGGAGCTTATAACTCCCGTATAATTGCTGTATGAAGCCGCCCTGCTGTATAAATCATCCAAATCGTTTTCCAATGAAAGAAGCTGTTCTTTCATGTTTTTTATGAGTTGCAGTCGTTCATAGTCGGTAAACTGCCCGTCCGAAGCTCCCTGCTCGGTAATCTTCAAACCTTCCGTGGCCCGCTCCGCAGCTTTTTCGGCAATGTCCATTGCCATGTCGAGAATCCAATATTTTTCTTCATCCGAAATATTGGACAATTGCATGATACGGTCTTTGTAATCAACCATCTTTTGTGATATGCGGACTCCTGACCGTGTCATTTCAAGGACATCCCGGGATTCCTTGACATAATCGCTTACCTTTTTCAATCTTTCCGCTGCCTGTTGGCTCAATTCCAAACTCTCATAGGCTATGGAAGTCTGGTCGCTCAATTCCAAGGACTGCCCTATTGTTTCTTCCATCTCTTGCAGGAACAACGTCAAATCCTGCATACATGAAAAATTGTCATAAACCGCCATTTGCGCATTGGTCCAAAACGGCAAGGAAACAAACAGGATTACAGATATTATTTTCTTCATTTGATTTCAAATTATAAGGGTTAATTAGCAGCACACGAGCGGATGGCTTCAATCATGCTGCCGGTTTGCTTTTCCGTCTGCATAAGACGGGCTTTTTCTTTCTTCTCGGTAGTATACGCCAAGTATTCTTCACGCGAGACCTCAACCCCGTAAACGGCCGTATAATTGCCATTGAGGCTTATGAAAACTTCCTTGTAAGGAGACCTGCCGTCTATGCGCAAATCGCGGTTTACCGACAAGGCAATGGCCGTCTCTTTTTCGGAAAGGGCCAAAATTTGCCTGATTTCATCGAAACGGTTGGCATATTTGCGCTGGTCGAGCAGAATCTTGCAATCGGCATTCGATATTATCGCGCTCTTTACTATTTCATTGCCGACGATGTCGTCGACTTCCTGGGTTACGACCATGGCTTCGCCAAAATGTTTCCTTACGGTTTTGTATAGGTATTTTATAAACTCGGCAGTACCGTTTTTGGAAATGGCTTTCCAAGCTTCCTCTATCAGAATCATTTTGCGGGTACACGACAATGAGGGGTGTCTCATCTTCGAAATGAACGTGTCCATCAAAATCAGGGTAACCACCGGAAACAAGGTCTTGTGGTCCTTGATGTTGTCTATCTCAAAAACGATGAACCGTTTGTGCAGCAAATCCGGATTTTCAGTAGCATTCAAAAGGAAATCATACATTCCACCCTTGTAATACGGTCTTAAAACCTGCAAAAGATTGGACAAATCGAAATTCGCCTTGTCCACCCCGGCTTTTTCCACATGGTCTCTGAATTCGCCCGACAAAAATTCGTAAAAACCGTTGAACGACGGCATCGCTTCCGAACCTGCAAAACTTTCGATGTATCCGTTTATCGCAGTGGCGATATGTGTCTCCTCGGCCTTCGTGATAAGTTCGTTCTCGTTTTTCCACAGGCAGAAAATCAAAGATGCCAACTGTTCACGTTTTTCAACCGTATAAATCCTGTCTGCCACGAAAAAAGGATTGAACGATATGGGCTTTTCTTCCGTATAAGTAAAATATACTCCGTCCTGTCCATGTGTTTCTTCGTTTATCAGTTTGCACAAGCCTTGATAACTGTCGCCTACGTCCACTATAAGTACATGTGCCCCCTGCTCATAGTATTGCCGTGTCAGGTGGTTGGTGAAAAAAGATTTTCCGCTGCCGGAAGGGCCGAGAATGAATTTGTTACGGTTGTCAATCCACCCCTTTTCCCTTGGATAGTCGGATATGTCCACTTTCAGCGGTGTTCCGAAAATACGGTCGCACAACCTTATTCCGAATCCGTCATCCTTGCTCTTGGGCAAAGTTTCATTCAAAATAAAGCAGCAAGCCTGTTCCAAAAAAGTAAGAAAAGTCATGTCGGACGGGAATTGCGATGCTGCTCCGGGTATGCCGCCCCAAAATATTTGCGGCACGATACCCTCTGTCTTGTTAACACTGCAATCCATGTTCGCCATGACCGAACCTACTTTGGAATTCTTCTTCTGCAAGCGCAGATAATTCTTGTCCCAAAGTATTATGTTGGCAGCTGCCCGCACTGAACGCCTGGCATATATAACCGCCTCGTTAAGATACTGGTCGTTAAACTGCTTGTTGATGGCATTCTCGCGCGATATGCCGGACAAGGACTGTTGCTCCCTCCCCCTTTTTTCTATTGCCGCCGTTACTTCCTTATGGGAATCAAGAAAGAAATATTGATTGTAAATATGCGCGAACGGGAGTTCCAAACCCAAAGGAAAAGCATACGAAACCGGGAAATAGGTCGATTCCGAAGACAGCTTGTCATGGCGGCAAAACGTACTCACCTGCATTGGCAAGTTGTCCAATTCCGAAATCGAATAACAACTTACGTAATTGTCGCCGGCAATGAAATCCTTTTCCTTGCAGAGCATGTCGGGCAAAACAGCTTTCGTGGAAAAATCCAAACATAAATAATGCTCTACGAGCCCGAAACAATCTTTCGAACCGATTGTTTCTTCACGGGTCAAAGCACGGCACACGACCCCGTTTTCCGACAATATGTCGCAAAACTGCCTTGCCGAGTCCTTGAAGGATTTGATTCTTTGGATATCGCACAACTCCTGAGGCACGACCCGGCTACGGCACAATATCGAGCCGCTGCTGTCCGAGGACATGTTTTTCCTGCAACTCAACGTCAGGTAGAGGTACGACCTGTGCCGCAAGAATTTCCTGCCTCTGAAATGGTTGTCGGATGCTCGATTAAGGAAACTTCCGCCGCAAGTTTTGTCGAAATCCACCTTGTCGTCTGTAAAGAAATCCTGCTTGTGCACTATGCTGTAATCAGGCAGGCATTTCATTGCCCGCATCCACGCGGAATGCAGGTTGTCGAAGTTCTCCCTTCCCAAAGAGAAAACTTCGGGAAGTTGCAACTCGAACAACATTGTAGCATCTCCTGACTTGCTTATCAGAAAATCATCCTCGTAAGCCAACAACGGCAAAATATTTTCTATGTTCTTAGACTTTGTCCGCACTTTTGTCAAGCATTAATCCGTAAATTCTCTTATTGATTGCAAGACGGCAAGGAGTGGATCTTCTGGCAAATAAACGAGTAAGCCCGTGTTCGCCGAACCTGCCATTCATGTAAATTACCGCCGCGAAACTTGCCGACATGGCTATTATTCCGACTATCAACGCGGCTATCTGGCCGATTATGAACGAACAGACAAAAAACAATACGAATGACAATAGTATGCCGAAAACGGCATAAATCACGTACTGCGCCCTCAGGCCTTTCAATTCCACCGGCTTCCCCACCCCTTTGTTTACAGGGTAAGCCGCCATTGCATCAACCTATGAAAAACGCTTTGATTGCAGTTACGGCCACGACCGCGAACACGCAAGAGCCGAACCACGAAGCTGCGGTACGGGTGGTGTCGGAACTCCCCGCCGACCATTTGCCGTAAACTTTTACCGCGCCGATAAAGCCTACCACGGCGCATACCACATAGAAAAGATTCGTAATCGGATCGATGTAAGATTGGATTTCGGTATTGGCTTTTTCTATTGCTGTAACACCGTTTCCCTGGGCCAAAGCATTTGCCGCATTCATGAGCGACAAGCCAACCGCAATTGAAAATCTTCTGATTGTTTTTTTCATTTTAAATTAAGATTAAGAATGGATAAAATATAAGTAAGTGATAGTCAATAAGTATCATCGGCATCCACGTTGAATTTTTCTTCAACGTGATTGTCCCGCGACCCATCGCCGCCTTTATCAAGGAACTTGAAATAAACGAATACGGCTGCGTTGTAAATCAATATCAGGCCGATGGAAAAGGCCAGAAAGCGCAACCATGAAATATCAGACAAACCGAACATTGAGACAAAATTAAGAATTACAGATGGATGAAGCGATGAGAAACCTCCGCGCCTCGTTAAACCGGGCGCAAAGAAAATCTTTAAATTCAAAATACACAAATACAAATCATAAAAAAATTAACCTTGTGGCGAAATTTTTACTATCGTAAACGAAATGTGTTACAAACTTGTTACAAAAAAACTGTATTCGGGATATAAATCCTTCTTTTGAATGCGCGTATTTGGCCATTTGGTAGTATTTTTGCATAAATATCTAAACAGTAGGAATTTAAGACTTATGCTTAACTATGTCTGGGCCGGACTGATCCTAATCGGCTTTATAGTGGCCGTATGCCGTGCTGTTTTTTTGGGCGACGTATTGGTTTTTGAAAGAATCATCAACGGGACTTTCGACATGTCCATTTTTGCCGTTATGGATGTGGCATTGCCGCTTGCCGGTGTCATGACCCTTTGGTTGGGACTGATGAACATAGGAGAGAAAGCCGGTGCAATCCGCTTCCTCAGCCGCATAGTCGGCCCGTTCTTTTCAAAGTTGTTCCCGGAAATACCGAAAAACCACAAAGTCAACGGGGAATTGCTCATGAACTTTTCTGCAAACATGTTGGGATTGGACAATGCCGCCACGCCTTTGGGATTGAAAGCAATGCAATCCTTGCAAGACCTGAACAAAGACAAGACAAGCGCGTCGAATGCGCAAATAATGTTCCTGGCATTGAATACTTCCGGACTTACGATAATTCCTATTGCCATAATGGCCCAAAGAGCCATACTCGGGGCTGCCAACCCGACCGATATTTTCATACCTCTTCTGATTTCAACATACTGCTCGACGCTCATAGCTATAATATATGTCGGGATAAGGCAAAAAATAAATCTGTTCGACAAGGTAATCATAGGATGGATAGGTTCCATTACATTGCTTATCGGTCTTCTGGCTTGGTACGTTTCGGGACTGTCGAACGAGGAAATGGCCCGCTTTTCATCGATATTCAGCAATGTGTTGCTTATGCTTGTAATCGCCGCTTTCATCGGCGGGGCATTATACAAGAAAGTGAATATTTTCGACGCTTTCATCGACGGGGCGAAAGAAGGATTCTCCACCTCTGTCAAAATAATTCCTTACATGGTCGGAATGTTGGTCGCAATATCGGTATTCCGCTCGTCGGGGGCAATCGACTTGCTTACCTTAGGGATAGAAAAAGCCGCACAGCTTTTCACGAACAGGACAGAATTCGTAGACGCGCTTCCGACAGCTTTCATGAAACCTTTGAGCGGCAGCGGCGCAAAAGCCATGATGGTGGAATGCATGAAAACATTCGGCGTTGACTCGTTTGCCGGGAAACTTTCCTGCTTGTTCCAGGGTGCGGCAGACACGACATTCTACATTGTAGCGCTTTATTTCGGCTCGGTCGGCATAAAACGCACACGATATGCCATCGGTGCGGGTCTTATCGCCGATTTGGGAGGCGTTATAGCGGCAATCATTTGCGCTTACCTGTTTTTCGGATAAAGTGATTGAAACAGCGGGAACATAGTATCACAAAACAAACGGCACTATATGATAAGTTACTTCACGGAAAATTGCGGGAAACCGGCAATTTGTACAAAACGCTGCTCGGCATGGATCAAGGACATTGCTTCCAAACATGGCAAAACAATCGGTGAAATCGCGTATGTCTTTTGCGACGATGCCAAAATTTTGGAAGTGAACCGGCAGTATCTTGGTCATGACTATTACACGGATATAATAACTTTCGATTATTGTGAGGATGACAAATTGTCGGGAGACATCTTCATCAGCCTGGACACCGTTAAAAGCAATTCCGCAACATACGGGACGGACTATTACGACGAGCTCACGAGAGTCATAATCCACGGCATTCTCCACTTATGCGGGTATAAAGACAAAAGCGACGATGAAAGCAGGGCGATGAGAGCATTGGAAGATGCGGCTATCGCAGCCCTGCCCAAACCTTTGAAAAAGTAGACGCGATGAAATTCAATTATGATGTCATAGTCGTAGGTGCAGGACACGCGGGCTGCGAAGCGGCTCACGCCGCCGCCGCCATGGGTTCGTCCACGTTGCTTATAACCATGGACATGAACAAAATCGCCCAAATGAGCTGCAACCCCGCGATTGGCGGCATAGCCAAAGGGCAGATTGTGCGGGAAATCGATGCCATGGGCGGCGGCACGGGCATAGTAACCGACCGCACGAGCCTTCAATTCAGAATGCTCAACAAATCGAAAGGGGCTGCCATGTGGAGTCCCCGCTCGCAATGCGACAGGGCCAAATTCATTCAGACATGGCGGCATTTGCTTGAATTCACCGACAACTTGTACATTTGGCAAGACACCGCCGACGAGTTGCTTGTAGAAAAAGGAACCGTCTACGGAGTAAAAACCATGCTGGGCGTGCAATTCAAGGCGAAATGCGTAATCCTTACGAACGGCACATTCCTGAACGGAGTTTTGCACATTGGCAAGACGCAACTTCGCGGGGGAAGGATCTCAGAACCGGCAAGCTATGGTTTGACCGAACAATTGGCAGGATTGGGATTCCACGCCGGAAGGATGAAAACAGGAACCCCTGTACGCATAGACGTGCGCAGCGTGGACCTTGACAAGACCGAAATCCAAGAAGGAGATTCCGACTTCCACAAGTTTTCTTTTATGGACTACGCACCCCGTTTCATAAAACAATTGCCTTGTTATATTTTGAATACGAACGAGGATGTCCACGAAGTCCTTCGTTCAGGGCTAAAAGACTCGCCCCTTTACAACGGGCAAATCAAAAGCATCGGACCGAGGTATTGTCCGAGCATAGAAACCAAAATAGTAACTTTCGCCGATAAAAGCAGCCATCCGCTATTTTTGGAGCCAGAGGGGGAAAACGATACCGAGTATTATTTGAACGGTTTTTCATCATCGCTTCCCATAGACATTCAAATCAACGCCCTTAAAAAAATCCCGGCTTTCAAGAATTTGCAAATATATCGCCCAGGGTACGCAATAGAATACGATTTCTTCGACCCTCGGGATTTGTATCACACCTTGGAGACAAAATACATAAAGAACCTGTATTTTGCCGGACAAATCAATGGTACCACAGGCTACGAGGAAGCTGCCGGGCAAGGGCTGATTGCCGGAATCAACGCGCACTTGCGCGTAAACGGGAACGAGACATTCGTTTTGAAAAGAGACGAGGCTTATATCGGTGTCCTGATTGACGACCTTGTAACAAAAGGAGTGGACGAACCGTACCGCATGTTCACATCGAGGGCCGAATACCGCATATTGCTGAGACAGGACAACGCGGATTGCCGCCTTACTGGAAAATCATACGACATAGGACTTGCCACGAAGGAGCGTTTCGACTTATTCAAGGAAAAAATACAACATGTCGCCCGTATCGAGGAATTCATGCGCAACACCAATGTTTCGGGAGAGGAAATAAACGGTTTGTTGGAGCAAGCCGGCAGTTCCCCATTGAAGAGGAAATGCAAAATCTCGGAAATATTGGCAAGGCCCGGAATCGACATGAAAATGCTCTGCGAAGCCCTACCCGCCCTTCATGTAGAGTGCGACAAAATCACCAAGCAAAAAGAAGAAGTCATGGAGGCGGCGGAAATCTCAATAAAATATTCGGGATACATAAGTCGGGAAAAACAAATCGCCGACAAATTGCACCGCTTGGAAAACATCCGAATCCGTGGAAAATTCGATTATGCGAACATACAATCATTGTCAACGGAAGCCCGGCAGAAACTCATAAAAACAGACCCGGAAACCATAGCACAAGCGAGCAGGATTCCCGGTATTTCACCCAACGACATAAATATATTATTAATTTTACTCGGACGGTAAAAATGTTCCACGTGGAACATTTTGCAAAAAACGCACAAAATGGACCTTGATCAACTAAAAAAATCATTCCGGACAGTTAGCGATTTCCCAAAAAAGGGAATCACATTCAGGGATATTACAACAGTAGTGAAAAACCCCGAATGTATGAATTTTATTATTGAGGAATTGTATGAAAAATACAGGGACAAGGGCATTACAAAAGTTGTAGGGATTGAGTCAAGGGGCTTCATCTTTGCTCCTGTCATAGCTTATAAGCTCAATGCCGGATTCGTGCCGATGAGGAAAAAAAGCAAATTGCCGGCAGAGGTCTACGAACAGGAATATGAAAAGGAGTACGGCACGGACACGATTGCCGTGCACAAAGATGCCATAAGTGACAAGGACACGGTCCTGCTTCACGACGACTTTTTGGCAACCGGCGGGACAATGACTGCCGCCTGCAAATTGCTGAAAAAAATCGGCGTCGGCAAAATTTATATAAACTTCATAAGCGAAATAACTGATCTCGGCGGGAGGGAAAAATTAAAGGAATTCGGCGAAGTCGAAAGTTTGATACGGTTTTGATGAGTGAACGGGAAGAACATATAAAATCAATTGTCGCCGCCCTGCCGGATACTCCGGGAGTGTATCAGTATTTGGATGAAAACGGAAAAATCATATACGTAGGAAAGGCGAAAAACTTGAAACGCAGAGTGTCGTCATATTTCAACAAAACTGCACAAAACGTTAAAACTGCCATTCTTGTAAAGAAAATCCACAACATAAAATACATAGTCGTAAAAAGCGAATCCGATGCCCTACTTTTAGAAAACAATCTGATAAAGAAATACCAGCCAAGATACAATGTCCTGCTCAAAGACGGCAAAACGTACCCGTGGCTATGTATTACGAAAGAACCGTTCCCCCGCGTTTTCAAGACAAGGCAAGTATTCAAGGGAGCGGAGTATTACGGTCCTTACAGCTCGGTATGGGTATTGGAAACCATGCTGGACCTCATACGAAGCATTTACCCTATAAGACGTTGCAAGTTGAGGTTAAATGAGGAAGATATAGCGAAAGGAAAATTCAAGTTATGCCTGCAATATCATATACACAACTGCCTGGGTTGTTGCGAAGGCTTGCAAAGCAAAAACGACTATGACCGCATGATAGCCGAAATCAGGCAAATAGCAAAAGGCAACAGCCGGGAGCTGGCCAGAATACTGCTGAACGAGATGGAACGCTTGGCAACAGAATTGCGTTTTGAAGAAGCACAGGCTATTAAAGAAAAATATTTGGCCATCGAACAATACAGGGAAAAAACGGTAATCACAACCACTAAAGACGACAATATAGACGTCTTCGGCTATACGGAAGACGAAAACATAGCATTCGTAAATATCCTGCACATCACAGAGGGAGCGATAAGCCAAGGCTTCACCATTGAATACCATAAAAAAATGGATGAAAGCAAAGAAGAACTGCTCTCCATGGCAATCCTTGAACTCCGGGACCGGATAGGAAGCAACGCCAAGGAAGTAATCGTGCCATTTGAACCTTATATGGAAATTGAAGGCGTGAACTTCATATTGCCGCAAAAAGGGGACAAACACAAACTTTTGGAACTTTCGGAAGCCAACGCGCGGCAATACAAGTTGGATAGGTTGAAACGCGGCGAAAAACTCAATCCGGAACAAAGGAGCACCCGGATACTAAAAAACCTGCAAGAGTTTTTGAAATTGGACAAAATACCTGCACACATCGAATGTTTCGACAATTCCAACATTTCAGGGTCGGATGCTGTCGCAGGTTGCGTTGTGTTCAAGATGGGAAAACCCTCAAAAAACGATTACAGGAAATACAATATAAAAACAGTAGTCGGTCCGGACGATTACGCTTCGATGAAAGAAGTTGTCTTCCGAAGATACAAAAGGTTAGTTGATGAAGGAGCCCCCCTGCCCGACTTGATAATAGCAGACGGCGGCAAAGGACAAATGGAATCCATCAGACAGGCCGTGGAAGACGAGTTAGGTTTAAAAATACCAATTGCGGGACTGGCTAAAAACTCCAAACACCAGACAAACGAACTGCTATTCGGATTTCCACCGAAAAGCGTGGGACTGAAACCGAACAATCCTGTATTCAAATTCTTAGGAACGATTCAAAACGAAGTCCACCGCTACGCGATAGGGTTTCATAGGGACAAAAGGAGCAAGAGCCAGACACATTCCGAACTTGACGAAATCAAAGGAATCGGTCCAAAGACCCGCGATGAACTGCTTTGTTCGTTCAAGAGCGTAAAACGCATTAAAAACGCAAGTTTGGAAGAATTAGGAAAAATTATTGGAACAAGCAGAGCTTCAATCATTTATAACCATTTTCACGGAATTTTGAAGCCCTGAGAATCGAATATTTGCAAAAACATTTACATGAGGACAGTAATACAGCGCGTAAAAAGTGCGAAAGTAGAAGTTGGCGGCATGGTTGTAGGCGAAATCGGACAAGGACTTTTGGTGTTGGTAGGAATCGTTGACGATGACACGGAAGAAGACGAAGACTACATTGCCAAGAAGATTGTGAATTTAAGAATTTTCGACGATGAGAACAAAGTCATGAACAAATCCCTTTTGGATATTGGCGGCGAAGTATTGTGTGTAAGCCAATTTACATTGCACGCCCTGACAAAAAAAGGAAACCGGCCGTCTTATATAATGGCGGCAAAGGGAGAAGTAGCAGAACCCAAATACGACTCACTTTGCAAAAAAATCGGGAACTTGACAAATAAAAATACAAAAAAAGGTATATTTGGGGAAGATATGCAAGTTTCACTTTTGAATGACGGACCTGTAACAATAATAATGGATTCTAAAAACAAGGAATAGAGATGCTCGACTTTCAGAAATTTTTCGATAAATACAAGCTCAATTTCACGACGGAGGAAATAAGAAGGGAAGTAAAACACATCATAGACCATCATTACGAAAACAACGACACTATTGCAAACCGCAAAACATTATTCGAGTGTTTGGAAATCACATCGCTCAAAAGCACGGATAATGAAGAGAGCATTAGCGAATTGGTTGAAAAGATAAACAAGATGGACGAAAAACTGGCAGAAGTTCCCAAACCTGCCGGCATTTGCGTTTACCCAAGCTTGGTAGAAACCGTGCGCAGCCTGCTTACGGAAGAATTGTCAGTAAGTACGGTAATAGGATTCCCGTCTTCCCAAACTTTTACGGAAGTTAAAATTGCCGAAACAATGCTGGCTGTGAAAGCCGGAGCCACTGAGATCGACATGGTAATGCCCGTCGGGAAATTCTTAATGGGGAACTATGAAGAGATTTATGACGAGATACAAGAAATAAAAGCCGTTTGCGGGGACGACGCGGCTCTGAAAGTAATTATAGAAGCCGGACTTTTGGGAAACTACCAGAACGTATTCAAAGCTTCCGCATTGGTATTGGAAGCCGGAGCCGATTTTGTGAAAAGCAGCACCGGTAAAGAATGCGTTAGTGATTTATATTCTGTTTTTGCAATGTGCGAAGCAATAAAAGCCATTAGTGAAGATACAGGCAATCCCAAAGGGTTGAAAGTGGCCGGAGGAATAAAAAACACGCAAGACGCATTAATGTACATGTGCGTTGCCAAGGAGGTTTTACAAGAAGATTTTATAAACCCGGACACATTCCGTATCGGAGCAAGCTCCCTTGCCGACAACTTGGCCGGGGAAATCGTAAAAAAAGACATCTGCTATTTCTCGGAATAAAAAACGAAAAAATAAAATAGTCCATGAAAAAACTGATTCTCATCGTTTGGTCGCTTGTTTTCTTGCTGCCGGCAGCAAATGCCGAGATTCGGCAAGTAATTGAAAATTTCAGCAAGGACGATTACGAGGCCGGTGCGCAAAACTGGCAGGTAAAACAACAAAAAAACGGCATCATGTATTTTGCCAACATGAATGCCCTACTGTCGTTTGATGGAATTAAATGGCAAAGACACGAAGTGCCGGGGTGCGGAAACAGTCTAAGAGCCCTGCATATCGCAGATAACGGGGACGTATATGTAGGCGGCCATAACATTTTCGGCGTGTTCAAGGCCGGTAACAACGGGCTTGGAGAATTTGAAAACCTGAGCGTGAAATTGCCGGACGGAGAGAAAAACTTCAATGAAATATGGTTTATCAACAGCTTGGGCAATAAAATAATTTTCCAATCTTACGAAAAACTCTTCATTTACGAAAACGACCGTCTCAGCGTATTGTCAAGTAACGGCAGGCAAATGCTTTACAGTACTGTCGTGCACAACACCCTTTTCATTGCTACAAAGTTCGACGGTGTCTTCACGCTGAACGGTTCCCAGCTTTCGCCTCTTCCGAACGGAATCGACTTTGAAAACAAGACCGTATGCTCAATTGTGGAATGGAACGGCAAATTGCTGTTTGTAACCCAGGATGACGGCCTTTACCTGTACGATTCGTGGGAGGAAGCCAAACCTTTTGCAACTCCCTCAAACGAAGAGATTAAAACATACCAAGCATTTTGCGCCCAGATAAAAGGGGACAAATTAGCCGTGGGAACAGTCCAAAACGGCGTATACGTAATCAACCTCATAAGCGGCGAATACAAGAACATAAACACTAAGAACGGATTGCAGAACAATACCGTCCTGAGTTTGAGTTTCGACCTGAACCAGGATTTGTGGTTGGGATTGAATCGCGGCATAGATTACATAAACCTGAACTCACCGTTCAAACTTCTGTTCGATCAAAACAACAATTTCGGTAGCGGTTACTCGTCCTTATTGATAAACCATGAATTGTATTTAGGTACCAACCAAGGACTTTTCGTGACTTCATATAACAGGGGGGACATCAGCGAAATACAAAGCATAGACGGAACACAGGGACAAGTTTACAACATCCTGCAAGTAGACAATAAGATTTACTGCTGCCATCATAACGGATTATACGAAATAATCGGCAACACTGCACGGAGGATAGTGAACGTCGAAGGCATTTGGACAATCCAAAGGTTGCAAAAGAATCCCAACTACCTTATTGCCGGATTCTACAATGGATTGTTGCTGATGGAAAAGCAAGGTACGACTTGGACATTCTCGCACATCGTAGAAGGATTCAACCAGTCGTCGCGACTGTTTGAACAAGACGAAAACGGGGATATTTGGGTAAGCCACGGCCTACTGGGCGTATTCAGGATAACATTGTCGGATGACCTTGAATCTGCCGCAAACGTGAAATTCTACGGAAAAGAAGAAGGCTTCGCGTATAACGAACATATTTCCGTATTTAAAATAGATTCACAAATAATCTTTGCGGCAGAAGACGGCATATACCGCTACGACAAGCAATCAGACAAAATGGTATTGGACGATGCCATGAACAAATCGCTGATGGGACCCGGACAATACTTCTATTTCAAACAATCCGGCAACAGGTTATGGTTCTTGAAAAACAATTCCATCTGCTATGCCGAAAAACAAAACGGCAACGAATACAGCAGCAATCCCGGTAAGGCATTCTCAATTCCGGAAGAATTGATATACGAATATTTCAATATAAGCGTCCTTGACAACAACCATATTCTGGTATCAAACGAGGAAGGTTTTACCGTTGTGGATTTCAACGCATTGGACCAGGTCCGCATACACGATGTATATATCCGCAATATTTATGATGTAAAAACCGGCAACAGCTTCGCCCAACAATATAAAAAAGGGAACAATGCGACGGAAAACGAAAAAATCGAAATCGATTTTAAGGATAATTCTATCGGCTTTGAGTATTGTTCGGCAAGCTACTCCGACCAAAAAAACAAACAAACGCTTTATTCCACCCGCCTCGTCGGCTACGAGAACGATTGGAGCGAACCTACAACGGAAACGAACAGGGTTTTCTCTGATTTAAGTAACGGGAATTACACTTTCCAAGTGAAAACATACAACAGAAACTACGAAAGTGCCATCAGTGAAATAGAATTTACGATACTGCCGCCTTGGTACAGGACAATCGTAGCCTACATTTGCTATATTATCATCTTGATAATAATAGTGTTGTTGATTAACCGCTACATAAAGCACAAGGAAAAAATCTTGGAGAAAGAGAATCAAAAGTTGATGGAGGAACAAAAGAAAACCTATGAAAGAGAGAAAAACGAAAGGGAAAAGCAATTAATAGAATTGCGCAACAGCCACTTGGAAGCCGAACTGAAAAACAAAAGCAACGAGTTGGCAAGTTCCACCATGAACCTCATCCGCAAGAACGAGATTCTCATTGACATAAAAGAAGAGCTGCAAAAAATACAAAATGCCATACCGGCAGGCAAAGAAAAAGAAAATCTTTGCGCCAAGATAGACAAGGTCGTTGCCAACATAAACGAAAACATCGAACACGACGACGACTGGATGAAATTCGAGAAAGAATTCGACAACATACACCAGAACTTTATAAAGCGGCTTAGCGAAACATACAAAGGATTGACCGTCAATGACAAGAAACTCTGTGCTTACCTGAAAATGAACTTGGTAAGCAAGGATATTGCCCCGCTCATGAACATTTCCGTCCGGGGAGTCGAAATCGGCCGATACCGCTTACGCAAAAAATTGAATTTGGACAGGGACACCAATTTGACGGATTTTTTGCAAAACTTTTAATACAGTTCAATAATAAAAAATGCGGACAATAAAATGTCCGCATTTTTTATTATTGAACTATTACGAATTTAATCATTGACTGAATTAGCCCTTCGCTCCGATACTATCATGAGAGCCTCGTCCATGATACTTTGCGGCGGTACGATTCCACGCAATTGCAAACTTTTAAGCCATTCGGAAACTTCGCTTTCTTTGAGTGTAAGCAGCACGTCCTCGAACTCTGCAATTTCTTCCGACTTATAATCAAATGCCTCCCTACCCTTGTAAGCGTCCAATTCTTCATCAGCGAAATAAATAATCTCCGGACTTTCGGACAAGAGTGAGTCTTTTTCACAAACCTCGTGCATTCCGCAACACCCTTCCGGTCTTACGTATCCTTGCTGTTTCGGATTGTCAGTTAAAGCTTGCGCCTGAACAGTAGAGTTATCAGAAGCCGGAATGTCCGGTGTATCTTCCTGGATTCTTTTACGGTTTTTCTTTTTCGTTAAAAAATTCAACAATGCTATGACTAAACCCAGGCATACGAAAGCGATGAAAAGATATAAAGTAGAATAATCCATTTTCAATTGATTTTAGACCTGCAAACATAAGAAATTTACCGGAAAAACGGTTACTGCCTTGCACAAATAGGAGCATTATAACAAACCGGCCTCGTAAAGATTTATGACCCTTTCTATTATGCGATCTTGTTCTCTTTTGGAAATATCGAAATCATCTTTAAGGTCCGCACCGACTATTTTCGCGAAAACCTGCCACCACCACGCCACAAACCCGCCTCTGAATTCTTTTATCAAAGCGTATGAAGTCTTGTCCGTTTCACGGGAAATAAGCTTTATCATCATTTTTCCCTGGGACAAGGTGAATTTTTTCAGAACCGGGGTGTATTTGGCCAATAATTCCTTTTCGTACTTGCGCATATACTTTTTCTTCGTTTTTGCGTCCTGCACGGTATCGAACATTGTTTCTATGCGGGCATATTCCGCACCCACGAACTTTACATACGGGTATACCCTTTTTACGTCGCGGACCGTTTTCCAATAGAATTTTTCACGCTTCTGCTCCTTGATAGGAGGATATACAGGTATTTCACGAATACTTACGGCAGGAATCGTATCACCACCGTAAATGCTTATAGGTACCATGTAACCGCCAAGCACATCGCTGTATGTTTGACCGCATACGCATAACGGCATAAACAATACTGACAAAAAAACTATGTAAAGGGTTTTGTGCATTGCTACTCTACTTACGCAAAAATACTTTATTTTTGCAAACCATTTAATTCTTAATCTGAAATGAAAAAAGCAATGACAGCCATCATTGCATGTTTTTTCTGTATGACCTGCCACGCTGCAACAGAAAAAAGAGGCGATGTCGTAAACTTTTCTTTGGGAAAATACGGTTGCACACCTAATTTGGACAATAGCATGGCGTCAGCGAATCTCGCTCCATCCGCCATGATTGACAAATCATGCATCAATTTCCAATACAACAACAGTTATTTTTTGCCACAAATCGGTTTTTCCGATATTAACCTGCATTTAGCCTTAAAAAAGCTGAACATAGGCTTTTATTTCAACCATTACGGATTCAGCGAATATGCGGAATTTTCAGCAGGTATTTCTTTTTCCAAATTTTTCGCGCCTTGGTTCGCTTTCAACCTTGCCGGTGAATACTGCGGATTTTATCTATCGAAAGAAGAAGGTGTAGCAAGCAGCGGCATGGCCCATTTGTCTCTTTTGGCTTTCCCTGTAAAAAATCTATGCATCGGTCTTTCTTTGTACAACATCAGCTTTTCAAAGCTTAAAACCGCTTTTCAAGATATACCCATGCCATCCCGCTTCACATTGGGAATATCTTATGATTTTACCCGTAAGGCATTGTTGTCATGCGAATTCGGAAAAGAATTGCGTGGACCTGTTTATTACGCCGTAGGATTGGAATACATGCCAGTGAAACAATTCGTGCTAAGAACAGGAATAGGAGGAGAAGACGACAACGTTATGCCTTGCGGGGGATTCGGTCTCAGATTGGGTATTTTCGGTATCGATTTTGGAGTAAAATATCATTTCAAGTTGGGGTTGTCGATGGCAGCCGGAATCAAGTTCAGTTTCAAAAAATGAAAACGAAAATCATTTGTTGCACCTTGCTGTTTTTGTTTTCATGCTTGAAATGCAATTGTCAAAACGATATTGAAAGCATCATAAACGAAATTTTGGACAAACAGAACGGAACGGAAGAAAATAACGTTTACGAAGACTTGTACGAATATCTCACAATGCTTGCGGACAATCCCATAAACATAAACACTGCCGGCAGGCGTGAATTGGAACAATTCCCGCTACTTAATCAATATCAAATAGAAAATCTTTTGGAATACCGCTACGACTATGGCAATCTGCTAAGTGTATACGAACTTAACCTGATTGAAGGTTTCGATACGGAAACAGTAAGACTGTGCCAAATATTTTTTTCTTTCGACCAAATTGGCGACAAAGAAAAGACAAGATTGAAAGACATATTCAAACAAGGAAAAAACAAACTATACGGAAAAGTCCATACCACGGTACAAAAAAAGAAAGGTTTTTTGGAAAACAAATATGACGGAAGTCCTTTCGGGGGTTATCTTAAATATAAATTCAATCATAAAAAATTGTCCTTTTCGCTTACATGCGAACACGATGCAGGCGAAAGTTTCATAAAAAACAAAGGCTTCGATTTTTATTCGGCACATGTCATGTTAAAAGACATGGGAGCATGTAAGGCATTTTTATTAGGCGATTACAAACTTAACTTCGGACAAGGTTTGGTTTTAAAATCAAATGCTTCCTACGGAAAAAACAATGATCCGGGCAGTCTGATACAAAGACAAGATGCAGCAACACCCTATACTTCTTCAACAGAATACGGTTATTTCAGAGGAGTTGCAAACACATGGTCAATCAAAAATGTGGACATAAGTGGATTTTTTTCCTATACCACATACACTGGCAATCAAAATTACCATCGCAACGATGCCGAGTTATTGAAGAAAAACAGCAATAAGAAAATCATGGCAGGAGGCAATATCAATTATTACCATAAAAAGTTCAAAATAGGACTGACGGCCATACACGACTTCACAAATAACAGGACCAATGCAGGCTTCGATTACAGGACACGAATAGGCAAATTCGACTTGGCTGGCGAAATAGCCGTTAACGAAAAATTAAAACCTGCCGTTTTGCAAAGCGTTTGCTTTTCCCCTAACCAAATAATATCATTTTCAACTTTGTTCAGATATTATGACCCGGAATACGAAAGCGAATACGGCAATGCATATTGTGAAAGCGGGCTCAACGATGAAATGGGAATAATGACGGGTATTGGCTTGAAACCTCACAAAAACTGGAATTTTTCCGCTTACTTGGACATGTTCAAATTCTATAAGCCGAAATACGGCATTTACAAGCCATCTGACGGGCTTGAATTTACTTTCGACATAAACTATCTGAAAAACGAAAATTTCTCCTTATACGGCAGATATAAGCTTTGTACGAAAGATAAAAATATAAGCATGGCTGAAAATGAAAACACGATGAAGCAAACTGTAAAATACAAAAAACATGATTTCAAAGTAATATATTATGCCGAATTGCTGGAACTGCTGGAATTAAACGGAGGTGTAAACGGTTCATGTTATGATGGTGAAAACAAAGACTTAGGATGGGTTATATACAATACTATGAAAATAAATTTGAAAAAAACGGGACTCTCATTTGCTGCAGGAATCAGTTTTTTCGACATAAAAGAATATTCGAACCGTATTTATCTTTATGAAAAGAGCCTGCCATATACTTATTCTTCCACAATGTATTATGGCGAAGGATTAAGGACATATTTCATTGTTTCCTATAAGACGGGCGAATTGTTTTCGCTGAATTTCAAAATTTCCCATACTTCCTATTCAGATGGAAAGGAAAAAACAGGAAGCGGAAATGAAGAAATAAAGGGGAATCAAAAAACCGATATGGGTTTGATGGCAATATTCAAATTCTAATATGCCTTGGGTGGTTTCAAACCGATATTACATGCTTAAAAAAGTCCGGAATCGTAAAATATTCCGGACTTGGCGAAGTATTATTATTCATACGAATTTATTTCCCGCTTAGTTCCAACATTTTTTCAATTGGAGCATAAGCTCTTTTCCTGATATTTTCTTCAATTGTGATTTCCGGTGTTTCATTCAAAAGGCAATTGTAAAGTTTTTCCATCGTGTTAAGCCTCATGTATTCGCATTTGTTGCATGGAGCTTCTTCAACAGGCAAAGGAATGAAAGTCTTGTCAGGATAGGATTTCTTCAATTCGTGCAGGATGCCGCTCTCAGTGACTATTATGAATTCATTTGCCGGCGATGTTGCCGGATATTTCAAAATCCCCGCAGTAGAACCCACATAATCTGCAACATCGGAAATTTCACCCTTGCATTCGGGATGAACCAATACTTTTGCAAGAGGATGCTGCTTTTTGATTTCAGACAATTTGGCAAGCGAATATTTTTCATGCACATGGCAAGCTCCATTCCACAAAACCATATTCCTTCCTGTAATCTTGTTTATATA
>JADIMR010000092.1 GCA_017694565.1 Candidatus Enterocola intestinipullorum
CAGCGGAGACAATTGGCGCAAAGGGCCGATTCCTCCGTTATGATTCACAGGACGATGTGGGGTAGCGGCATAAAATGGTTCTTCGATGAGTTGGCGGAGCATCCCGGACGCTGGGAGTTGGTGGAGCGCGGCGACGTGTCGGTCCTTACGTATACCGACAAGAAGAATTTCCTCGGCATAGTAAAATACGAACTTACCATGAATTATGTCATAGATCCATATTCATACAGTGTGAAAAAATTGTCGCAGGAATTATACGCCTATGCCAATATCCCTTTCGGTTATAAGTTGGACGAGGACATGCTTGCGGTATTCAATATGCTCAATATAACTGGAGAGGAAGTTGAAAAATTCAGGTTGAAGAAGGTGGATGGCAATATCCGGCGCAATATTTTGTACGACAGGGACGACCGGCGTACGTATGTTTCTGAAAAAAACGTAGTGTTCGACATAAAATTGGAAGACCGCAAGGGACGCGGGTTCGCTTTGCACAATACGGCATTGGTGAATGTCCTTTCGCATGAGGCAGGAGCAAGGCCTTTTACTATTGAGGAACTGAATCAAAAATTCCCTACTGTCGAAATCGATGCAGCGGAAGCAAGGTGAACGGCCCGCCTTTGTTTGTTATAGTAGCGAAATTTAAAATAATCGGGAGACCTGATTTTGCCTCCCGATTATTTTTATTAACTTTGCAGCCGCATTTGGCTCCGTAGCTCAGTTGGATAGAGCAACAGCCTTCTAAGCTGTGGGTCATGCGTTCGAGTCGCATCGGAGTCACAAAAAAGCCGACCAAAATTTAGGTCGGCTTTTTTATTAGGTTACAGGTTACAGGTGTCAGGTTACAGTGGTTAGTGGGTAGTGATTAGTGGGTAGTGATTAGTTACAGATAGCACCTCGTAGTGTTCGCACTATGTTGAAAGTAGGTTTTAGTGCAAGCACAGGGTTCAAGGAAGGTTGCCCCCTCTGGGGGCCGGAAATTATCCTGCGGATAATTTCCGGGGGATAAGACAATGGCAAGCGATAGCCTGCAAAGCAGGCTATCGCTTAATTCGCGGTTAAGCATAAAGGAACCCGCAAATGGAATTGCGGGTTCCTCTTCTTGGAGATGTAGTAAGGCGGCAAAGCCGCCTGCGGGAACCTGCAAGAAATTGCAGGTTCATTTATGCTTAACTGTAAGTTAAGCCGATGGACGTAGGACATCGGCGCACTTACAGTGGAAGAGAAGGCAGGTATCAGTGGGTAGAAGCATCTCGTAGTGCAAGCACAGGGTTCAAGGAAGGCCGCCCCCTCTGGTGGCAATGAAAATCGTATTTGCGATTTCATCGGGGATAAGACAATGCTTGCGATTGCAAGGCAATCGGCGGCGAAGCCGTATAATAAAAGGAACGGGCATAAGTTTTAGGCTTTGCTATGTATGAGGTCGCAGGTTAAGCACCGCCGCAGGCACCGGGCTTCTGCCCGGCGGCGAAGCCGTATAATAAAAGGAACGGGCATAAGTTTTAGGCAAAGCCTAAAACTTATGCCCCCAATGTACGCCTTCCCAGATTTCGTAAGACCGCAACGCCTGGTAAACGAACATCTCCCAACCGTTTTTTATGTCGCACCCTTTTGTCATGGCTTGTTGCAGGAACAATGTCCGTATGGGATTGTAAGTCAAATCGTATGCGATGTGCTGTTTTGTAAGCAGATGGTATGGGATTTCAGGACAACACTTGACATTCGGGAATGTCCCGAGCGGAGTGGTATTTATTATAACCTTGTATTTGTCCATCGTTTCTTCGTCAAGATCCCCGTATGTAAGCATTCCTTCTTGTTTTGTGCGGGATACGAGACGGTAGTCCAATCCTAATGTTTTTAACGTGAATACCACGGCTTTCGAAGCGCCGCCCGTACCTAATACCAAAGCTCCGGTATGCCAAGGCTTCAGCATCGGTTTCAAAGATTTTTCAAAGCCGTACCAATCGCTGTTATAGCCTTTGAGCCACGGGTTTTCCCCGTCGCGTGTTATTTTGATTACATTGACGGCTCCTATTTCCTTGGCCTTGTCGTCGATTTCGTCCAAGTATGGTTTTACTTGTTGCTTATATGGAATAGTAACATTCAACCCGCGCAGTTGGGGATGTTCTTGCAACAATTTGCGAAAATCGTCAATCGATGGCAGTTCGAAGCGCAGATATGCGCTATCCGTAATCTTTTTCTCCTTGAATTTTTCCGTGAAAAATTGTGGTGAATATGAGTGGATCAACGGATTTCCGATAATGCCGTATTCCTTGATTATTTTTTTGAGCATCTTTTCTTTTTTACCGATTTGAATATCAGATACAATACGAATATGATACCTACGGCCAGAAGAATAATCGACAATTCATGGCTGTACTTGTCTATCAGGTCTTTTTGTCCGTGGGCAACATAGCCGAGGATGGCAAGTATTATGTTCCACGCACCTGCTCCCAATGTCGTATATAGCAAAAAGCTTGCCATATTCATTTTGGCCAATCCGGCAGGTATGGATATCAATTGACGTATGCCTGGAACCAATCGTCCTATGAACGTCGAAATGTTGCCGTTCTTTACGAAATATTGTTCGGCTTGTTCAATCTTTTCCTGGCTTAGCAGGCACAAATGCCCGATTTTGCTGTTTGCAAATTTATAGATAATGGGACGGCCCAACCATAAAGCCAGAAAATAATTTACCAAAGCCCCGATAAGGGCCCCGATAGTGCCGAATACCACAACTAAGACTATGTTCATGTCGCTTTCCGGGTCGCTTGCGATGTATGCCGCAGGCGGAATCACTACCTCGGACGGGAACGGGATAAACGAACTTTCCACGGCCATCAGTATGGTAATCGTGGCATAGTTCATATTGTCTTCGTACCAGTTTATCACCCTGTCCAAGAGTGAAAGGTCTTCTTCGACAACCGGAAAGACGGAATCAATCGCGATTGTGGATAGAATGCTGTCTGCCGGTTCGGGCAATGACAAGCTGTCATTTGCAAATACGGAGGTGGCAAGAAAAAGCAGGCTTGCGAAAATCGCGAGTCGTTTTGTTTTCATCGTGTTGTTGTTTTTTTGTAAAATGTTCGTAAGTGGTTTTATCAAGTGTTTTTTTTATGCTGTTTCTTTTTTTGTTTCAAAATGCCGTGTTCCACCAGCAGTTGTTCGGCTTCGGGAATTGTTTTTAAGAATAGTTTGACATAATCATGGTTGTCGTTGATTCCCGATTGCTGTTTCAAATATTCCATGGCATCCTCTTTGTGGCCAAGAAGATAGCTGCAAACAGCCATCATGAAATAAACCCCGTGCAGTTTATGCCCCGTGTCTGTTTTTGCGGCTAATTTGAACAAGTCAAGGGCTGTCGCTGTCTTTTCCATCTGCAAGTAGCATGAGGCCGAAGCGAAGAGGGCGTGGGTCTCGTTCGGATCGATGACCAAGGCTTTTTCGTACATCTTTACCGCTTCTTCCGGACGGGACAAATGGATATGGTATATGTCCCCGAGCAGCATTGGCAGGTCTATTTCGTCAGGATATTCATTCATGAATGTCTTCAATATGAAAACGGCTTCGTGATAACGTCCCAAATTGCGTAGCGAATCCTGCAAAAGGCATATAAGGTATGGAGTTTCCTGCCTCATGTTGATTATTACATAACAAAGATCCGCGGTTTTTTCGAATTCCCCTTCGTTGTGGTAACAATCGGCTGCCATTATCAATTCCGGACATTCCTTGTCGGCAAGGGTATTTGTCCCTGTCCCGTCATCGGAAGCTGCCGACAATAAGTGCCCGGCTGCTTCGAAATTGTTTTCCGTGCGGGCGAGAGCCGCGCCCAGAAGCCCGTTGATTGTCCGGCTTTCGGGATCCAGGGTATGCGCGTACTGCAAAGCTTTTACAGATTCTTCAAGATTGCCGTCCAACATGTATTCTTTGCCGAGGTTGAGCCATAAAACAGGATCGAAAGCGTCAATGTCGATGGCTTTGTTCCACGTTTCTATCGCTTTCTTGTGGTCCTCCTTGCGGTTGTAGAGCAGGGCAAGGTTGAATAATGTGTCGGCGTCGTCGGGGAAGCGTCCTGCGGCCTTTTCCATGACGTTTATGGCTTCGTCGATCCTGCCGTTGTCTTCGTGGATTTCCGATAACTCTTCGTAGAGTATGACATCATTCAGATTGTCGTTTTCCAGTATGCGTTCGTAGATTCTTACGGCGGCCTCGTCGTCGCCTGTAAGGTGTGTTGCTTTCGCAATTATCGCCCATGCCGAATCACGGAATACTTCATCGTCATTTTTTTCCACGCCGGACATGAGTTCGTCCCGGAGTTTCAGGATTTCCGAATTTTTGTTCAGAGACAATAATTCGGATAGCTTGTACATGCAAAAGTAAGGGTCGTTGCCATGCAGTTTCAAGGCAAGGTCGGCTGCTTTCAATGCCGATTTGTGGTCGCCGCGTTCCGAATAATAGAATATGATGTCTTCTAATTCGGCAATGTCGAAGTAGGCGGATTCGTCCTGCTCGAACTTGACAACGAAATCTGGTTTTTTATTTTGTTTTGCCATCGGCGGTGTACGGTTCGTAAGTGTGGTAATGCCTGTTTTTAGCGTATAGTAACATGGGTCTGACAACAATAACCCAAAGTTTTGCAAATTTCGGCAAAAAACAATGATTATACAAATGAAGATGCAATAATCAGGTGTTTTAATTCCGTAAGTGCAGCCCGGCTGCTGCTTTTCTTTTCAACTCCTGTTCACTCCCGCACCGAAGAGGGAAAAGTCAAACCGTACAGGGTCTGACGGATCTATGGCACGCAGATTGGCCGTGAGTTCTTCCACGGCTCTCCAATCATTTTGTTTGCGGCCAAGAAGGCAGAGCTCGCGGGCCACACGGGAACTGTGTACGTCAAGCGGGATGTAAAGCGCCGACATGGGAATCTCGTTCCAAATGCCGAAATCCACGCCTCTTTTGTCCCGTCGGACCATCCAGCGCAGATACATGCATAGCCGTTTGCAGGCCGCGCCTTTTGCAATGGATGATATGTGTTTTTCCATGTGTCGGTTGTGGGGCGGCATTAAAATTTGTCTGCGGAATTCTGCCAAAACCTGCCGCAAATCGTTGCTTTTTGCGAACTCGCTGGCAAAAAAGCCATGAAGGCTGCCGTGTTCCATTGTCATTTTGCGCAGGCAGCGGCATAAATCGAACAAATCGTCGTTGTTGAAAGTGCGGTAGACGAATCCCCGGAGCCTTTCAAAATCGTTGTCGGATGCGGATGTTATAAATTCAAAAGGGCAGTCGTCCATCAGACGCATCATTGCCTTCGCACTTTTTATTATGGCCTTGCGGTTGCCCCATGCTATGGTTGCTGCCAAAAAACCGGACATTTCGACATCTCCATCCGTTGAAAACGAATGTGGTATGCTTATGGGATCGTTTTCAATAAAAGCCGGATTATTGTACTTGTCGTAATAATATTCCAATATTTCTGTGGTTTCGCGAATGTCCATGTTGAATGAAATCTGTTGCGGCTGGTATTTTTTTTGAGCCAATAAAAAATATAACCGGCTAAAAACTGTTTTTTAGCCGGTTATGGTATATGAACGTTCGGATTTCAATTTTTTTGTCCGATTTGTTCTTCTGCCAATTCGGGATCTATAAGTATTCGTCCGCAGTGTTCGCAAACGATGATTTTTTTGCGAAGCCTTATGTCCAACTGCCTTTGGGCCGGTATCTTGTTGAAACAGCCTCCGCATGCGTCGCGCTGTACGGAAA
>JADIMR010000093.1 GCA_017694565.1 Candidatus Enterocola intestinipullorum
AGCCGCAGCGTGAGCCGTGCCGACATTGCCGCTTCGGTGTTCCATGCCGTGGCCATGCAGGTTGTCGGTTCGTTGGCACGTGGTACGGATATTTTGCCAAAGGTGTTTTTCTGCGGCGGTCCGTTTGCATATCTTCCCGCGCTCAAAAAGAGCTTCATGGATGTGTTGCAGCTTTCAGAAGACGATTGCGTGCTTCCTGAAAACGCCCAATTGATACCGGCCACCGGATGCGCCCTGCTTGCCGGTACGCAATCCGTCAAGGATGTGCAATTGGACGAACTTTTGTACATTCTCAGATTCTTTAAGCAAGAAACGCCCGATGATTACAAGGACCGTTTGCCGGCATTGTTCCAAGATGACAAGGACTACGACGAGTGGCTTGAATCGAAGAATTGGCGTTCGGTTCCCAAAGCCGCGTTCGACAGGTCCAAACCGTGCTTCCTCGGAGTGGATTCCGGTTCAACGACCACGAAAATCGTGCTTTTGGACGATGACGGCAACCTCGTATACCGCGATTACCGCAAAAACAGCGGCGACAGTTTCGCCACTTTCAGCGAAGCCATGCGCGACATGTACGCCAAGCTCGGCGACTTGGACATAAAAGGCACTGCCGCGACCGGATATGGGGAAAACCTGCTCAAAACGGCGTTCAACTTGGACTATGGCATAGTTGAAACCATAGCCCATTTTTCGGCGGCCAAACAAGTGGACCCTGACGTGTCTTTCGTATTGGACATCGGCGGGCAGGACATGAAGGCCATTTTCATAGAAAACGGTTCGATAAAACGTATAGAAATCAATGAAGCATGTTCTTCGGGTTGCGGTTCGTTCATAGAAACATTCGCCAACATGCTGGGTTACAATGCGGCAGATTTCGCATTGATGGCATGTAAGGCCAAACACCCCTGTGATTTGGGAACCCGTTGCACCGTGTTCATGAACTCGAAGGTGAAGCAGGCCATGCGCGAGGGTGCGGACATTTCCGACATAGCTGCCGGGTTTTCGTACTCCGTGATAAAGAACTGCCTGTTTAAGGTATTGAAACTGAAAACGGTAAAAGAGTTGGGCGACAACATAGTGGTGCAGGGCGGCACGTTCAAGAACCATTCGATTGTCCGCGCCCTCGAACTGCTTACGGGCAAGCAGGCGAATTTTGCCGACATTCCCGAGTTGATGGGAGCATACGGCGCCGCCTTGTATGCCAAGGGAATGTCGGCAAAATCCGGCATGGCCCTGCGTCCTCTTGCCGGTTTTGTTTCCGCAAACCGTTACGAAGCGTCCACCGAGGTTTGCAAAGGTTGCGAGAACCATTGTACGGTCAAGGCATTCACTTTTGCCAACGGCAACACTTTTTATTCCGGGAACAATTGCGAGAAAATATATTCCAACAAGTCGGAAAATTTCACTCCCGGCGTAAACATGTACGTGGAGAAATACCGGCTTTTGTTCGGCCGGCGTTCCAAAAAAGGCGGAATGCGTATCGGTATCCCGCGTGCATTGGGCATATACGAGAATTATCCTTTCTGGCATACTTATTTTACTGAATTGGGTTTCGAGGTGGTGCTTTCCGGCACGTCGTCGGACAAGCTCTACGCCAAAGGGGTACGGACAATAATGGCCGACAACATCTGTTTCCCGGCAAAACTCATGCATGGCCACGTGGCATCGCTCGTGGAGCAGAAGGTGGACAGGATTTTTTACCCTTACGTGGTTTACGAATACAAGGAAGACCCGAAATCGAAAAACTCGTTCAACTGCCCGATAGTAACCGGGTACAGCGACGTTATCAAAAGCGCGGTCGATACATACGGGCGTTACGGCATACCAATGGATTCCCCCGTGATTTCGTTCAACGATTACGATCTTTTGGAAAAAGCCTGCGTGGAATACTTCAAGACCCTTGGAGTCGCACCTTCCAAAGCGAAGGCGGCATTGGCCAAAGCCACGGATGCGCAGAGGGATTATCTTAAAAAATTGACACAAAGGGGAGTGGAAGTGTTGCGGAAAGCCGAAAAGGAAGACCGCATGGTGATATTGCTTGCCGGCCGTCCGTATCATTGCGACCCTTATATCGAACATAAGATTTCCCATGCCATAGCGGATATGGGCATAGACGTGATAACCGAAAACGCCGCCGCCGAACTCGGCAAGGACGTTTACGACGACTTGCTTGCAGTTTCACAATGGGCATATCCCAACCGCATTTTCAAGGCTGCGGGTTATGTGGCGCGTTACAAGGGCAACTTGCATTATGTGGAACTGACATCTTTCGGATGCGGTCCGGACGCTTTCATACTGGACGAGGTGGGTTCGGTGTTGCACCGCAACGGCAAGAACCTGACACTGCTGAAAATTGACGATGTGAACAATATCGGTTCTTTAAGGCTCAGGGTGCGTTCATTGGTGGAGAGCCTGCGTCTCGACAGGTCGGAACGGCAACATGGCACCGGTGTTTCAAAACCGCAATTCCCGAAAATATTCGGTGAACAGGACAAGACAAGGACGATTCTTGCGCCGTATTTCGCGGAAGGCTATTCGGAATTCCTGCCGTCGCTGTTCAAAACCGCCGGTTATAAAATAGTGAATTTGCCGATGGGCAACCAGTCTTCGGCCGACACCGGCCTGAAATATGCCAACAACGAAGTCTGCTATCCGGCTACAATTTGTATCGGCTCCATAATCAATGCCTTGCAAAGCGGCAAGTATGATTTGGACGAAACCGCAGTAATCATTACCCAGACCGGGGGGCAATGCCGTGCCACGAATTACTATTCGCTGCTCCGCAACGCGGTTGTCGAGGCAGGGTTTAAAGACGTTCCGGTTTTGTCTTTGGAATTGGGGTCTTCGATGGGCAACAACCAGCCCGGTTGGAAAATAGAGTGGAAAAAGGTGGCTAAGCTGGCTATTTACACATTGGTATATGCCGATTGCCTGCAAAAACTGTATTATCCCGCCGCCGCCCGCGAGAAAACTCCCGGTGCGGCCAAGGCTTTGAAAAACAAGTATACGGAGGGCGCATTCGAATTCATCGAGCGTAAGGACTATAAAGGATTGGAAAACCTGTTGAGGCAGGCAGCCGGGGACTTTGCCGCAATTACCGATTGCACCAAAAAAGCCCCGCAAATAGGCGTGGTGGGTGAGATATACGTCAAGTACAACGCTTTCAGCAACATGCACGTCGTCGAGTGGCTTGTGGAGCAAGGGGTCGAAGTAGTGCCTCCATGCATATACAACTTCTTCACGCAGTCGATTGTCAACCATTTCATCAACAAGCGCAAACACATAAAGAAGAATCCCATGCCGACATGGGTAGTCAAGTTGCTGCATACGTATGTCCGCCACGTGGTCGCGAAATTCGACAAGATTTGTTCGCCGTATCCGTATTACCGCAAATTCTCGAACATATTCAACGATGAAAAACTTGCCGGGAACATCCTCAATACCGCCGCAAATTTCGGGGAGGGATGGCTTATCCCCGCAGAAATTTCGAACCTTGCGGAACATGGAGTGAACAACGTCGTAAGCCTGCAACCGTTCGGATGTATAGCCAACCATATCATATCCAAGGGAATAGAGAAGAAAGTAAAGCAGATTTATCCGAAAATGAACATGCTTTGCCTGGATTTCGACAGCAGCACGTCCGAAGCCAATGTTTATAACCGCCTGCATTTCATGGTGGAAAACAGCAAGAAGATGCTATGAAACAGGATATGGAAGAACAAATATTGCAGGCTGCCGAATGCCTTTTCCTTGAAAAAGGTTACAACATGACATCCACGGTGGAGATTGCCCGCAAGGTAGGGTGCAACCAGGCTTTGGTGCATTATTATTTCCATACCAAGGAAAATCTTTTCATCCTCGTGTTCATGAAAAAGGTCATCGCTTTCGTGTCGGCATTCGCATACGTGGATACTTCGGACGGTGATTTTTTCACACGGCTCGCCAAGCGTATAAACCGTCATTTCGATGAAGTGGCAAAATCTCCTAAAATCCCGTTCCTTATAATAAACGATTTGATGTTGAACCGGGAGAGGCGGTTGCTTTTACGTGAACGCATAGTGGAAGATGCCCATTATAAGGCTTTGTATCGTAAATTCGACGAGGAGGTGAAGGCGGAAATTGCAAAAGGCAATATCCGTCCCATAACATCCGTCGATTTGTTGCTGAATTTAGTTTCGTTGGATGTGGTCGCATTCCTGTCAGAGCCGATTATCCTCGACATGGTGGACAATCTTCCTTTCGATAAGGACGAATTTTTGGAACATCGCCGCAAGGTGATAATAGACACCATGATAGCAAGTCTGCGTCCATAATGGTATAAATATACTATTGTTTGTATTTTTAAGCAAACAGTATCGGTTTGCTTATGAATCGGTAGTTTTAATGCCCCGCAAGTTAATAAAATAAAATTCCACGAAAGTTTGCGAAGATTGCAGCGGTGCGGAGTGTAATTTTTTTCGTCTTATTTCATAAATTTGCGTCCGCAAGCATGGAAAAGCACTATAAACCATATACATTAAATTTATAATATGTCAAAATTAACGGAAGAAGCCCTGTTGTACCATTCCAAAGGTAAACCGGGAAAAATAGAAGTCGTACCTACCAAACCTCACAGTACCCAGGGTGATTTGGCACTGGCGTATTCCCCCGGGGTCGCGGCTCCTTGTCTTGAAATCCAGAAAAATCCCGAAGCGGCCTACGATTACACCTCGAAAGGCAATTTGGTGGCTGTGATTTCGAACGGCACGGCCGTACTCGGCTTGGGCGACATAGGCGCAGTGAGCGGAAAGCCGGTCATGGAAGGCAAGGGCCTGTTGTTCAAGATTTTTGCAGGTATCGACGTGTTCGATATAGAAGTGGATGAAAAAGATCCCGAGAAGTTCATACAGACCGTAAAGGCGATAGCTCCCACCTTCGGAGGCATAAACCTTGAAGACATAAAAGCCCCTCAATGTTTCGAGATAGAAGAGAGGCTGAAAGCCGAACTCGATATTCCGGTGATGCACGACGACCAGCACGGAACGGCTATCATTTCCGCCGCCGGTTTGCTGAATGCCTTGAAGATAGCCGGCAAGAAAATCGAAGATGTAAGGATCGTGGTGAACGGGGCCGGCGCGGCTGCCAATTCTTGTACGAAGTTGTACATGGCATTGGGAGCCAAATTGGAGAACATCGTGATGTTGGACAGCAAGGGCGTAATCAATACGAAACGTACCGATTTGAACGACCGCAAAAAGCCGTTTGCCACTTCACGCGACATTTCGACATTGGCCGAAGCGGTTGCGGGAGCGGATGTTTTCCTCGGTCTCTCCGTAAAGGGTGTGCTGACCAAGGAGATGGTACGTTCGATGAATGAGAACCCGATAGTGTTCGCGTTGGCCAATCCCGAGCCTGAGATAAGCTATGAGGATGCGATGGAGTCGCGTCCGGACATTATTTTCGCATCAGGCCGCAGCGATCATCCCAACCAGATAAACAACGTGCTTGGATTCCCGTATATCTTCCGTGGCGCATTGGATGTGAGGGCAAAATGTATCAATGAGGAGATGAAGCTTGCAGCTGTCAAAGCGATAGCCGAGCTTACCCATCGTCCCGTGCCTGACGTAGTCAATGCGGCTTACAACTTGAACAAGGTTACGTTCTCACGCGATTATTTCATACCCAAGGCCCTTGATCCCCGTCTGATCACCGTGGTCGCCCCCGCAGTGGCCAAAGCCGCCATCGAATCGGGTGTCGCCCGCAAGACCATTACCGACTGGGATGCCTACGATGAATATCTGAAATCGCTGATGGGCCGCGACAACAAGTTGCTGCGCCGTTTCTATGATGCAGCACGCCGCGCACCCAAGAAAGTGGTGTTCTCGGAGGCTGACCATGTCAATATGCTGAAAGCTGCCGAACTCGCACAGTCCGAGGGTCTTTGTACCCCCGTGTTGTTGGGCAACGAAGAGCGTTTGGCCAAGATTGCCAAGGAAAACGGTATCGACATCAGCGGAATGGAGATTGTAAACCTGCGTCATGACCGTGAAGAGGCGCGCCGCTCGAAGTTCGCCAAGATGCTTTCGTCGGAGAAAGGCCGCGACGGATTCACATACAATGTGGCATACGAGAAAATGTTCGAGCGCAATTACTTCGGAATGATGATGGTGAAAACCGGTGAGGCGGATGCCATGATAACCGGGGTTTACGGACGTTTCCAGGAAGCGATGAGCGCGGCCCAGTATGTAATCGGCTTGCGTGAAGGCCTGAACCACTCGGGAGCAATGCACATCGTGAATACCAAGAAAGGTATTTTCTTCATGGCCGATACATTGATTAACCGCCATCCCGATACTGAAACCCTCATCGACATAGCAAAACTGACATACGACACAGTCAAGTTCTTCGCGCACAATCCTGTCATGGCCATGCTGTCGTACTCCAACTTCGGTTCGGACAACGAGGGGACTCCGATGAAGGTGCGAAAGGCTGTCGAGACTTTGCACAAGAATTATCCCGACATGGTCGTGGATGGCGAAATGCAATTGAATTTCGCCGTGAACAACGCCGAAAGGGACAAGAATTTCCCGTTCTCGCGTTTGTATGGCAAGGAAGTGAACACGCTTGTATTCCCCAACCTTTCATCCGGCAACATGGCTTACAAGCTCATGTTGGAAATGGGAGTAGGCGAAATAGTAGGGCCTATACAAATGGGCTTGAACAAACCAATCCACTTCTTGGATGTGCAGAGTTCCGTCCGCGACATAGTGAACCTTACCGCAATCGCCGTGCTTGACGCGCAAGTCGAGGAGCGGAAATCCGCCATGAAATAATCCGGCGGTTTCGATTCCTGCCGACGGACTTGCCGGTACAGGTTTTTTGCTATTTGATTAGTAGCAAGTTAATAAAAAGAGCAGATGATTTAAATGTCATTTGCTCTTTTTATGAGTGTAAGGTTTTGCAAATTAGGCAAAAAAGTTTATCTTTGACCTGACTTTTGAGTTTGCGAAAGTCTAATAATGAAATTATGTACGCTACCATCTTCAAAATTTTGTTATTACCCTTAGCTATTTCTTATTGCGAAAATCGCGGTATGGGATAGTCATTGTCCATATAACGATGAAGGTGGAATTCTTTATCTTGTATGCTGACAATAAGAGAAATTTTCGATGTCGGAGCTAATGATGTAGAGTTCCTACGCAGTGTAGACCTGCGGAAAAGAAAACGCTGGCTTGCCACAGTGGTTGCAATGGCCAATTCAAAAGGCGGAGTGATTTTTTTCGGTGTGGAATCCGATGAAAATGTCGTGGGATGCGATAAGAATCCCGACTTGATTCCGTTTATTAAAAATTCCATTGCATCGGAAATACAACCGGCAGTCGAGTACAATGTTTTTGAATATTCTTTGAATTTCAATGACAAGAACGTGTTGGTGCTTTCCGTGCAGGAAGGCGCGCTAAAACCTTACTACTACCTTGGCGACAGTATCAAAAAGGTTTTCATTCGAGTAGACGGAGCGACCAAATTCGCCCATTCGTCGGATTTTCACGCTTTGAAACCCCGCGTTACGCGCTATGGTCGCGATCAACGCAATCCAATGAAATAAACGTAATCCCGCCTTTGGCGGGATTATTCATATCTGTTCATGAAGAAAGGCGGCCGGATATACGGGCCGCCTTTCTTCTGTTTGCCTGTTGGACTTTGTTTAACCGCATTTGGAGTAGCCGCAGTTGTTGCATTTTATGCAACCTTCGGCGAAGGTCAGCTTTTCTCCGCATTTGGGACATTTTTGTCCTGTGTCCGAGCCTTCGGGGATGTATTTTTTCAATGCACGTTCAACACCCATTTTCCAGTTGTTGATGCTTTCGTTGTTGAGCTGCATACTTCCTACTAAACGCACGACCTGGTCTATCGGCATCCCGTAGCGTAGCACTCCGGATATGAGCTTGGCGTAGTTCCAGTATTCGGGGTTGAATTTGTGCGACAGGCCTTCTATCGTGATTTTGTACCCGTACTTGTTGGTGAATTGGAAGTCGTAGGTTTTGATTCCGGTCGTGTCTTCGTGCAGGTTGCGGATTATCTTGCCGTTGGTTACTGACTTGGGCAGCATGAGACCGTCTTCATCGTCTGCAAGACCGGTGAATATTTCGTATGGCTTGCCGTTGAGCAATCCCACGAACGCGATCCATTTTTCCTTGTTGTTCTGGAATCTCACGACTTCGCAGTCCAATTCCTTGGGACGCTTGGGCGTTATTTCCGGGTAGCAGTTGCAAGGTTCGTTTTTCTTGTCTTTGTCGTTTGCCACCAAAACCCCGGTGCGCGAGCCGTCCCTGTAAACCGTGCAGCCTTTGCATCCGCATTTCCATGCTTCGGTGTACAATTGGTTTACCAATTCCTCGGAAACATCGGCGGGCAGGTTTATAGTAACGCTGATTGAGTGGTCCACCCATTTTTGTATGCGACCTTGCATGTGGACCTTTTGCAGCCAGTCCACATCGTTTGCCGTTGCCTTGAAATAAGGCGATTTTTCCACCAACTCGTCAATTTCCTTTTGGCTGTATTCTTTGGCGGGGTCGTAACCGTTCACTTTCATCCAAGTGATGAATTTGTGATGGAATACCGTGTATTCTTCGAAGCTGTCCCCGACTTCGTCCACCAATGCCACGTTGGTTTTCGCATCGTTGGGGTTTACCTTGCGGCGGCGTTTGTATACGGGCAGGAACACAGGTTCGATTCCCGACGTGGTCTGTGTCATGATGCTGGTTGTGCCGGTAGGGGCTATGGTCAGACATGCTATGTTGCGGCGGCCGTATTTCTTCATTTCTTCGTATAGCCCGGGATCCGCTTCGCGGAGCCTGTTCACGAACGGGTTGTTTTGTTCGCGTTTGTAGTCGTAGATTGCGAAAGCGCCTCTCTCCTTTGCCATCTGTACCGAAGATCCGTAGCAAGATATTGCAAGCGTCTTTTGTATGTTCTCTGCAAAGTCGTTGGCTTCGTCCGTGCCGTAACGCAGCCCCATTGCTGCAATCATGTCGCCTTCGGCCGTAATTCCGACACCTGTGCGGCGGCCTTGCAATGTCTTGAATTTGATTTTGTGCCAAAGTTCGCGTTCGGTGAGTTTTATTGAATCCGATTCGGGGTCGGAGTCGATTTTTGCCAGTATGGCATCTATTTTCTCGTCTTCCAAATCTATTATGTCGTCCATTATGCGCTGTGCGGCGGAAGCATGTTTTTTGAACAGCTCGTAGTTGAATGAAGCCTGCGGCGTAAACGGGTTGTCCACATACGAATAAAGGTTGATTGCGATAAGACGGCAGCTGTCATACGGGCACAAGGGAATTTCACCGCATGGATTCGTGGAGACGGTGCGGTATCCCAAGTCGGCGTAGCAGTCGGGGATGGATTCGCGTGTTATGGTGTCCCAGAACAAAACGCCCGGTTCTGCGGATTTCCATGCGTTGTGTATGATTTTTTCCCACAAGGCTTTTGCTTCTATTTCTTTCGTATATGTGGGATTTTTGGAATCTACCGGGTATTGTTGCACGTATTTCTCTCCTGCAAGCGCGGCACGCATGAAATCGTCGTCTATTTTCACGGAAACGTTCGCGCCGGTAACCTTGCCTTGTTCCATCTTGGCATCTATGAATGATTCCGAATCAGGGTGCTTGATCGATACGGAAAGCATCAATGCGCCGCGTCGTCCGTCCTGCGCTACTTCGCGTGTGGAATTGGAGTAGCGTTCCATAAAGGGTACAAGTCCGGTGGAAGTCAGCGCGGAGTTTTTTACAGGCGAACCATGGGGCCGGATATGCGAAAGGTCGTGCCCGACACCACCCCGGCGTTTCATCAGTTGTACCTGTTCTTCATCGATTTTTATGATTGCGCCGTATGAATCGGCAGCTCCGTCCAAACCTATTACGAAGCAGTTCGACAACGAAGCTATCTGGTTGTCGTTGCCTATGCCGGTCATCGGGCCGCCCTGCGGTATGATGTATTTGAAATCCCTTATCAGCTCGAAAATTTCATCTTCGGACATGGGATTCGCATACTTTTGTTCAATGCGCGCGATTTCGCGGGCGAGGCGGCGGTGCATGTCGTCCGGAGTCTTTTCATATATATTCCCGAACGAATCTTTCAAGGCGTATTTGTTCACCCACACCGTGGCGGCCAATACATCTCCCTTGAAATACTCTGTCGAGGCTTGCAGAGCCTCGTCGAAAGTATAGGTTTGTTTTTCTGCCATAACGCTTTGTGTTTTTTTTTGTTTGAATATGGTTTGGTTTAAATTTTTTTCTGCTTGAAACAGCAATGCAATATTAAACGATTTATAATTCAGGACAAAATTTTTTGACGATGAAATATAGAAAACTTATGAACAATTGTTCTTATGAATGATTGAAAGTTTTCCAAATCAATTTATTAATTATCACATAATCAATAAATTATGTATTTTGCATGGTGTCGAAAATTTTCCAAAATGTTTATTAATGGTTAGAGGAAGGCTTCGCGTCAGTGGATAGTCAGCCGCTTCGCGTCAGTGGATAGTGATTAGTGGTTAGTGATTAGTTACGGTATGCACCCCGTAATGTAAGCACTATGTTGAAAGTGGGTTTTAGTGAAAGCACAATGTTCAAGGAAGGTCGCCCCCTTTGGGGGCTGAAAATTCGTGCAAACG